>JAJQJO010000076.1 GCA_021323495.1 Cellvibrio sp.
GAAAATTATGCACCGCGTTGGCTTCTACCATCTGCGCCCGATTCAGTTGCCTGTGCCAGACCTATGCCGGCTAACCCGGCCGAGCCAGTAACGATATCGGCAGGTGTTTTTTCGGTTGTAGTAGAAAATCTATCTGAAAATAAAAACACGTCACCAGCGGTGTTAAATTCTATTGCCGATTTGGGAGCACAAAAAAAGGCACCTTTGGCTGTGAACGCTGCAATTATTTTGCAGCAATTGGAGAAAAAAAAAGCGCCGGTTGTACAGCCATTTTCACTCAGCGTTTATCGGCCGCAAGCTGGATTTTTAATTGTGGACTCACGTAATACCAGTCTGGCCTTACCTACAGAAGTGCTGCTGAATAATCTTTTGCGTGCTCATTTGGCTGAAAGCTTGTTTACACTTAGTGAAGAGGTGTTGCGCTGGCCTATGATAGAAAACAGATTTGTTTCGCGCACGGAAATCGACGCACGTAATGAGCTGCAAACTTGGCTCGCGGTTGAAAATGAATTGCGGCCTATCAATAAGCTGTGGCTGATGGGGGAAAACGCTGGGCGTTATTGGACCACTGCCGGTGGTGACTGGTCGAAGCAATGTTGGACAATTCAGGCTGTAACGGATTTACCCTTACAGGCACTATTGCTACCGAGTCTTAATCAACTACTACAAAACCCCTCAGAAAAATCCAGGTTGTGGACTTGCCTGTCATAATTGATATCACTGACTATTGATTCGAAATTAAACAATGAGCGAAGAACTCTCTCTTGTAAGTGAAACTTACACTGGTTTGGTGTTGCAATTCCGTCTAATTGCTGTAGCGGATATTCCACAGGTGATGGTACTGGAGCGCTCTGCTCATTCCCATCCATGGAGGCAGTCCAGTTTCGAAGATTGCCTGAACGGACGGCAAAAATGTTGGCTGGCAGAACACAAAGGGGTTTTGGTTGGCTATGTTGTCGTTACACATGGTGGCGGAGATGCAGAGCTATTGAATATATCGGTGTCGCCAAGCTACCAACGCAAAGGCATAGGTCTGTGCCTATTAACACATGCGGTGAATTGCGTTAAAGAAAAAGCAGATATGTTATTTTTGGAAGTGCGTATATCTAATCGCAAGGCGATAGCGCTTTATGAAAAAGAGGATTTTTTTGAGGTGGGTCAGCGCAAAAATTATTACCCTACCGTCAATGGCCATGAAGATGCCCTGTTGATGGCGCGACAACTTTAACTATCTGATAGTTAATTAATGCTTCACTGGGCGCTTATGTAATTTACGCTGCAATGTACGACGATGCATGCCAAGTGCCCTGGCTGTAGCGGAAATGTTGCCATTATTTTCTTGTAGTATTTTTTGAATGTGCTCCCATTCCAAACGATCAATTGATATAGGTGTGTAAGTTATTGCGGTTGATATCGGTTGTGTCTGTTCCCCAAATGCAACCAATATTTCATCGGCGTCTGCTGGTTTGCATAAATAATTTACCGCTCCCAATTTGACCGCCTCGACCGCAGTTGAAATACTTGAATAGCCGGTCAACATCACTATCGCTATGTCAGGTTGGCACAATTTTAATTCGCGAATCAATTGCAGGCCAGAATCGCCTCCCAATTTTAAATCGACTATGGCTTTGGAAAATATAGCATTTTTTGCGAGTTGCAATGTCTGTGCAATATCACTTGCTGATGCAGTGGAGAAGCCACGTCTCTGCAATACACGCTCAAGCATGCCTGCCAATGTTGGGTCATCGTCAACAATTAAAAAGTCAATGGCTGTTTCATTCATGTAATATTCGGCCCTGTAGTTGATGCCAACGTGATAGGTAGTTCAAGTTGGATGATGGTACCCTGCGGTACTCGCTTATGAAGCGATACAGTGCCGCCATATCGATTAATCGTAGCTTGCGTCAGCAGTAGGCCAATTCCGAGCCCCTTGCTTTTGGTTGAGATAAAAGATTTCCCCAGATGCGATGTGATCTCTTCATTGATGCCCGGCCCCTTATCTTTAATCATCCAATACATTTTGTATGAGTCCCAGTTGATATCAATTTCAATATCTTCAGGGCTAGCATCGGCAGCATTATTTAACAAATTAATGATTGCCTGGGCGATAGTTGGATGGAATCGTGCGTTAATATTTATCTTGTTGTCAGCGAGATTGATCCGTGCGGTTACATCAGGTCGCATTATTTTCCAGCGTTCGACAAGTGTAATACAGTAGTCGCCAACTTTTTCTTCAGGTGTTTGCCCGTCTTTGGTTTGTTCTGCAGTAGCAATTAATTCGCGCAACGTGTTCGCACACTGGTTGACTTGTTTTTGTAATAACTGCAGATCTTTTTGGAGTGGCTGCAGCCCCGTATATTCGTCGCGCAATTCGTTAAGCAACAACTTCATAGTTGCTAAAGGTGTGCCCAATTCATGTGCGGTTCCCGCTGCGAGAGTGGCTACCGCCATCACTTGTTCATCGCGTAATTGATCTTCTCTCCAGCGATTTAATTGCGCCTCTTGAGCGCGCAGGTCGCGCGCCATTTTTACAATAAAATAAGTGATCAAACAGGCGCTGATAAAAAAGTTCAACCACATGCCCAGCACATGGAGATTGATTGAATTATCGGCTTGGTGGTGATGTGGAGAAAGTATTGGTAAGGGAATGTGAAAAAATAATAGCAGCGAATAGCTCAATACACTCACTCCAGCTATGGCAAGCGTATAGGTGCCGTTTAAGGTTGCTGCACAAATGCAAATGGGCACCAAAAAATAGGAAACAAAGGGATTGTTGGCCCCACCGCTAAAATAAAACACCGTGCTTAAACAGGTTAAGTCTACTAGCAGTTGGATAAAGAATTCCATCTGCGTTACCGCCAGCGGTTTACGTAGCCGGATAAAGGTGAGTAGATTGACACCGGTAAGGATAACCAGTGCGATCAGGATTTCAGTGAAGGGTAAATTGACTGTGCCGTCCCACAGGCAAATAACCGCGGCTATCCCGAGGCAAATTAAAATCAGGGTGCGGATAATTACCCAATAACCCAAATGCTGCGCGTGACCTGCCAACGTAAAAGGTGCATTTATCATTGTATTGTTAATCATAGGCCCGGATTAATAAGCGGTAGTGGGGGCGTTGATTATAGCTAACCCAGGTTGCGTAAACTGTTAAACAAAAGTATCTGTAGTGCGACACTTTGTCACGGTTCGATGTGCCTGGGGCGGAGAGTCACCAATGGACTGGTGTATACTGCACGCCTTTTTTAGTCGCGCAATTTGATTACATCATCTGGCAGTGTTTATGGTAGCCCCCTTACAAGCAACCCTTATCGAAGGACGGGTTTCTGAACAATTAAAATCCCTGGCCCTGCCGTTGGTCTGGGGGCTAATGGCGACTATGTCGCTCAGTGCGATTGAAACCTTTTTTATCGCGCAATTGGGCCGCGAACCGCTGGCAGCACTGAGTTTTACGTTTCCAATCATCATGGTTCTCACTAGTCTGGGCATTGGCTTGGGTGCGGGTACTTCCTCAGCGGTGGCCAGGGCAATTGGAGAAGGGGATTCGAACAAGGCGCGCCGGCTCGCCACCGATGCCATGAGTCTTACCTTTATCATTTCGGCGAGTGTTTGTTTGTTGGGATGGTTCACGCTCGAACCTCTGTTTCTCGCGCTGGGCGCTCCTCCGGAGTTGATTCCTCTGATTCGTTCCTACATGTCGATATGGTATTTCAGTGCGCCCTGTTTGATGGTGCCGATGGTGTGCCTCTCGGCGTTGCGGGCTATGGGCATGAGCCAGGTGCAAGGATATTTGATGGGCGGTGCGGCATTGCTCAATGTGTTATTGGATCCCATTTTGATTTTTGGACTGTTGGGCTTTCCCGCGCTGGGTTTGCAAGGAGCAGCCTTGGCTACCTTGATTACCCGCGCTTTAATGTTGGTAGTTGCACTTTATATTTTGCACTCGCGCGTACATATGTTGGTAAACCCATTTTTACCTTGGGCCAGTTTAAAAAGTTCCTGGATAACAATTGTAGAGGTGGGTGTGCCTGCTATGGTCGCCAACGTTATTATCCCTTTCGCAAGCGCGATTGTGATAGCCATGGTTGCGGCTTATGGCACAGATGCAGTAGCAGCCCTGGGTATTGCCATGCGCATCGAACCTTTGGCACTCATTGTTTTTTATGCACTCTCTGGTGTCGTCGGACCTTTTTTCGGGCAAAACTTTGGTGCTGGTAAACTTGAACGTTTACACGAAGCCTTGCGGGTCTTAACGGCGTTTTGTCTGGTCTTTGGTGCGGCTATGGCGCTGTTATTAGGCTTGTCAGGTACGGAAATTGCCGGTTTGTTTGGCGGTCACGCGGAAGTTGTGGCCATTACTGCAACCTATTTTATGATCGTACCGATCAGTTATGGCGCCTATGGTTTGGTGATGTCAGTCAACGCCGCGTTTAATGGATTGGGGCGTCCCTGGCCGGCAATGATGATTTCTGCTGGCCGTGTGCTTTATGTGTATCTGCCGCTCGCCTGGTTGGGGCAACATTGGTGGGGTATAACCGGAATTTTTGTCGCCACTGCGCTTGCGAATATATTGCTGGGGGTATGGGCCTGGTTGTGGTTGAAAAAACATATTCATCAACAGGCAACACCAGCCAAGCCATAGTAGCTTGGCAATGACCACTAACCGAGTGTGCGCAGGTATAATTCCCGCACTTTCCTTTTATTTTTTAACGCGATATTTTTATGAACAATTTAACCGCTGAACTCGCCAAGCGTCGTACGTTTGCAATTATTTCCCATCCTGATGCCGGTAAAACCACCGTTACTGAAAAGCTATTGCTGTGGGGCAATGCCATTCAATTAGCGGGTTCGGTGAAAGGTAAACGCGGCCCTCACGCGAAATCCGATTGGATGACCATGGAGCAGGAACGCGGCATTTCCGTAACTTCATCAGTGATGCAATTCCCGTATAAAGACCGCGTCGTCAACCTGCTCGACACCCCGGGGCACGAAGACTTTTCGGAAGATACCTACCGCACACTGACAGCAGTAGATTCGGTATTGATGATGATCGACGGCGCAAAAGGTGTTGAAGATCGCACGATTAAATTGATGGAAGTCTGCCGCCTGCGTGATACGCCCATTTTAACCTTTATCAACAAAATGGATCGCGAAAGCCGTGATGCGGTTGAATTGCTCGATGAAATTGAAAACGTATTAAAAATCACTGCTGCTCCTATTAATTGGCCGTTAGGAAGCGGAAAGGAATTTGTCGGAGTTTATAATTTTTACACTGATACTATTCATGTTTACCAGCAAGGCATGGGGCATACCATTCCGGATGATATCCAAATCAAGGGTTTGGATAGCGCAGAGGCAACGAAGCTGCTTGGGGCTTACGCGCAGGATGTGCGCGATCAAATCGAATTTGTGCGCGGCGCGACAAATCAATTTGATTTGGAAGAATATCTTGCCGGGCGTATGACACCGGTTTTTTTTGGTACCGCTTTGGGCAACTTTGGTGTGCGTGAAATGCTCGACGGTTTTGTCGAGTGGGCGCCTACGCCGCGTGCACGCGCTACTCATGAGCGTGTCGTTGAACCAGGGGAGAATAAGTTCAGCGGTTTTATCTTTAAAATCCAGGCCAATATGGATCCGAAGCATCGTGACCGCATTGCCTTTATGCGTATTTGTTCCGGTACCTATTCGCAAGGCATGAAAATGAAACATGTACGTCTGGGTAAGGAAGTGAAAATTGCTGATGCGGTGACCTTTATGGCGGGTGATCGCAGCGCGGTTGAAGAGGCAATTGCGGGTGATATTATCGGGCTGCACAACCACGGCACGATTCAAATTGGCGATACTTTTACTGAAGGTGAAGGGTTGAAATTCACCGGTATTCCACACTTCGCACCGGAGTTATTCCGTCGTATTCGCTTGAAAGACCCGCTCAAAATGAAACAGTTGCAAAAGGGTTTGCAGCAATTGTCGGAAGAGGGATCCACGCAGGTATTTTTCCCGGTTAACAACAACGACATTGTTGTGGGAGCAGTTGGCGTATTGCAATTTGAGGTTGTTGCTTATCGTCTGAAAGATGAATACAAGGTCGAGGCAATTTACGAACCAGTAAATGTCACTACGGCGCGTTGGTGTGACTGCACTGATCCAAAAAAATTGGAGGAATTCAAACGTAAATGTGCTGAAAACCTTGCGCTGGATGGTGGTGGCCACCTTACCTATCTCGCACCTTCACGGGTTAATTTATCGCTTACCCAAGAGCGGCATCCAGACGTTGTCTTTCGCGCAACTCGCGAACACTAACCATGATGGTTTTCATTATAACGCTGGTGGTTTTCCTGAGTGTAATTGCCGTATTGCTCTGGGTGAAGACTCCGCGTTACCAAATGACCAAGACCGATGTGATCCAGCTATTGCAAAAGGTATTGGTAGGGCAGGCAAGTGAAAACGATTGGGCAATTTTTTTGTCTTCATCATTTCGTCACTGTCCCGAGCTGGAACCATTTCGCGATGCCTGCGCGGCTATTGATGAAAAGGAATACCTTGGCCACACCCGTTCTGGTTTTTTGTTAAGTGAGAATGGATTAGTGCAAGTCCGTTGGGTTCTGGACCGGGTTGAATTGCTCGATTGCCAAGAATGATGTTTGCTGTGCCGCACTCAGTTATACTTGATTATTACAATTAGCCAAAACAGGTTCAATCTTGACAGCAGCCACCGACAATAAGGACCTTATTTGGGATTTGGATGCCTTTAACCAGCGCCAGCGGGCTGTAGATTTTGTAATGGGGTTTGAAAATAAACTCTGCGTTTACTCCAGTTCAGTGGGGCAGCTTTACACTAATTACAATATTTTCTTTCCCAAGGAGGAGGATCGGAAGTTGGTGATACTACCCAACCCTTATATGCCTCACGATACTTTTAACGGTATTCCCTCCAATGTAGTTACCCCTACCGGGATGGAGATTATCCCCGGGGTTTACCAATCCCGCCCTTGTTTGTTTTTGCGTATCCCCTTCCGTAGCGGTACAGTTAGGTATCGTGCCGTGCCCTTGCAAATGGGACTGGGTATTGTTCGACAAAAACTTCCACCGAATAAACCTTTTCTACCGGTGTTGATGAAAGGTGATTTGCGCGAATTGGATGCATCAACCCCATGTTTGCATTTGCATGCAATACATTTGGATCGTCTGACAGAGCATTCCACCTTGGAGCGCAGTGGGATTCACAAAGTGATCGAGCAGCGTCTGCGTCAGCTCAGCTAATGACAACTTCGACAGTCAGTATCCAATAAAAAAGCCACCGCGAAGGATGGCTTTTTTATTAACGGAAACCTTACTCAGGCAAGGTCCAACGTATAGGTACGGTAAATTCAAAGCGGGCACCTGATATTTCTTCTGGTAGCACAGGGAAGGGCGCTGAGCGTTTTACTGCTTCAATAGCCTCTTTGTTTAACAAATCAAATTTGCTGCTCTCCAAAATATTGCTGTTCAGAATATTGCCTTCACGATCGATAACAACTGAAACACGCACGTTTCCTGCTTGTTCGCGATCCAGTGCACGCGGTGGATATTTAGTTTTGCTGCGGATTTTTTTGATCGCATCAGATACATAAAATTGACGAGCCAAGAGGCTCTGGGCGGTCAGCGCAGGACCTTCCTCCTCCTCTTCTTCCACTTTAGCAGCAGTGGTAGTCGCGGGTTTGGCAGGCGCAACAGCCACAGCTGCCACCTCTGGAGTTACCTTTTCTGCTTTGGTGGCAGTAGGTGCAGGGATATCCAAGGCAGGCTTTTCAATGGGAGGTATATCCAGCTTGGGCAATTCATTTTTTGCTATTACCGCTGCTGCCGCTACTTTCGCGGCTGTTGAAGATTTGGATGATGAGGCTTCCGCCGCTTGTATTGCAACTTGTGCACCGGTCCAGGTTTTGACTTCAGCGGTACGTGCTGCAGTTGGGCTGATAGCAGTAAAACGGCTGCGCAAACTGGCATCCACATCGCCGACCTTAAGCAAACTATCGCGATAATCAGATGAAAGTGGAATTTTTCCTATCCAGGTCGATAGAAGCATGGAAAAAAAAGCGTTGTCTTTGATGTTTCCTAGCAACACACCATTAACTGCGATGTCCACGCCTTTGCCAGGATTATTGGTGAAGCTGATAAAATCATCCTTAACAAAGCGCCCTTTAAATAAACCATCAAATTTCACCATATTCTCGGCCTGCGCAGTCAGCGCGTCTGCCCTGCTATTCACCGCCATACCTTCAATCCACATACGGCTAAAGCGGCGGGTGGTAAGACCTTCGGGTGCTGCGATTTTCAGTTCCATACGCATTGGCTGCGCATTATTCATAAGTGTATCGGCATCATTGCTGAGCGATTCAGAATAAAGTGCGCCTATAAATACCTCCTGCCCCAATTCCTGATGCACACCGATACCATTGAGCATCGGTTCAGCGCGGGTCACCTGACAGAAGATTAATAGTGAAATACTGATGAGAACACGGAATAGATGGTTGAAGCGCATAGTCTTGCTACTCTCTATCTTTAGGGACTTTTGTCTTGGTTTAGTTAATGTCCAATGGGGTAAGCTTAAGCTCAGGAGTGGAACAGGGATATGATATAGAAAAAAAGCGTCAGAGCGTACCTTAGTGATAATTTGACTATAGTTGTTATATGGATTTTCAGTAGTATCATACCCACCTAAGGAGTTTTTGGGACGGGATTGCTCACGGTCAGCCCGACTGGCAGTGAATCATCGATATAAAAACACAGATTACGGGTAGATGATGGAAACGAAACCTCTGCATAAGGTACCCAGAGAAACTCTGGAACATTTATTGTCGGGCATACCATTCTTCAAAGTTGTCAGGCAGCAGGATTTGAAACAGTTTGACTTGCTGTTGCAAGCATCGCGTGTTGTTTCCTATCTCCCTGGTGAAGTCGTTCTTCAAAAAGGTGACTCTGGAAATTGGCTCTATTTTTTGCTCAAAGGCAAACTGGCAGTATATGTAGATCAAGCTTTGCAAGGCGATCTTGTCAATTATGTGACCCCTGGAGAAGTCTTCGGTGATTTGGCCCAATTGATGGGACAAGCACGGACAGCGACCGTAATAGCTGATGTCGCAGCCAAAGAATCGATGGTATTGGCGTTAGACTTTAATGTGTTTGGTCCATTAAATTCGATGAGCCCTATTTCCCGGCAGACTAAACTTGCCTATTACCGCAATACTGCGCATAACCTGCGCTGGAAACTTGAGGTTTACCGGTCCCAGCATTTACAGCACGAATTAGCGAACAAACACCGGCAAATAAAACTTTATCTTGGCCCCAAGGATACGCACGAAGAGTTGGTATCGCTTCATGAACAATCCCAATCGTTGGCATTATTGTTGTTGGAGTGGAACAGAGAGTTTGGCGTGTTATCAGCAGATACATTCAGTCAAAACCATCATGTCACAGAGCGCGAATCCTAAGCAGGTGTGCTGACTGCTGCTCGCTTACAGCATTTATAATTTCTACTGCTACACTCATCACAATAACAACCAATAATTGGCGTAGTGGCGGCAATGAAATTTGAAGAGCTAAAACTCACTTATGGCTATCCATTACAGCTGCAAACAGCCACCCTTGCCGGGCAACCGGAGCGATTTTCCTGTCGGTTAATTGGTTGTCTGCCGGGGCGCAGTATATTGCTGTCAGTACCCAAGCAGGCAGGTAAGCTAATTAAGTTCAGGGTGGGGCAGAAAATTGTGGTTCGCTTAATGATTGATAATGGCATCGGTATTTTTGCCGGCGTTGTTGAAAGCCAAACGCAGGATCCCTATCCTATATTGCATCTAGGTTATCCCGATTCAGTTACCTTTAAAGGTATTCGCGGAGCGACACGGGTCGCTGTTCGTGAAAAAATTGAAGTTACCAATATAAGTACCGAGAGCAAGGTAAAAGTTTCCGGATTTCTGTCGGACATGAGTGTCAGCGGTGCCCGCATCGAGTTGGGTGATGATATCGCTGAAATTGGTGATACCTTGGAACTTAAAGCGCAAGTGAATATACGCGATGTGAACAGGGAGCTGACTCTTACCGGAGTGATACGGTCGCGCGTTGATCCTACGGACAATCCCAGCGAAGGTGTTTTGATTAGTTATGGATTGGAGTTCGCCAATCAACCTGATGAGCAGCGTTTGGTGATGTACGCTTATGTATTTAATCAGATGGCGTTACAGGAGAATTCGGTGGCATAACTTGGCAGGTTTATTTTCGGCAAATAAAAAAGGCACCCAAGGGTGCCTTTTTTATTTGTGCGGTTGTAATTAAGCAGCGGCTACTGGAGCAGCAGCTTTTGGCTTACGACCACGTTTGGCAGGTGCGGCACCGGCTGGTTTTTTAGCTGCAGGCGCTTTTTTCGCAACTGGCTTTTTAGCTACTGCTTTTTTCGCAACTGGCTTCTTGGCTACTGCTTTTTTAGCCACAGGTGCTTTTTTAGCTGCAGGTGCTTTTTTCGCGGCTGGTTTTTTAGCTACTGCTTTTTTAGCAGCTGGCTTTTTTGCAGCTACTTTAGCTTTTGCTGCAGTTTTCTTGGCTGCTGCTTTAGCTTTTGCTGCTGCTTTTTTTGCAGCTACTTTAGCTTTTGCTGCTGCTTTCTTGTCTGCAGCTTTTTTCTTCAGCGCAGCTTTTTTAGCCGAAGCTTTAGCTTTAACAGCTTGCTTCTTGGCAGCCAATTTAGCTTTGGCAGCTGCTTTCTTAGCAGCTAACTTGGCCTTGGCGGCAGCCTTCTTCTCAGCAACTTTGCTTTTTGCTGCGGCTTTCTTGGAGGACGCTTTCAAACGCTTGGCAACGGC
Source organism: Cellvibrio sp. (assembly GCA_021323495.1). Taxonomy (GTDB): domain Bacteria; phylum Pseudomonadota; class Gammaproteobacteria; order Pseudomonadales; family Cellvibrionaceae; genus Cellvibrio. Next base: position 10,836 of record JAJQJO010000076.1, read on the forward strand.
AGCTTCTGCTTTGGTAACTGCTTTGTCGTGAGCGGCAGCAAGTTTAGCGGCAGCTTTAGCACCAGCAGCTTCTTTCTTCGCAGCAGCAACTTTAGCTTTAGCCGCAGCAGCTTCTTTCTTGGCAGAAGCAACAACAGCTTTAGCGGCAGATACTTGTTTAGCTGAGCCTGGGGTTTTCTTTTTGGCAGCAGCAGCCAATTTACTTTGCGCGGCTTTCAATGCAGCAGTAGCTTTCGCAGCATCTTTAACCAAACCAGCAACAGCTTTACCGGCATCTGCCGCTTGAGCTGCGCGAGCTTTTGCCAATTGCGCTTTCAGTTGAGCCAATTGCTGTTCCAAACTTGCAACAGTATTAACAGCGGTTTGTTTACGTGCAGCCATGGTGTGCTTCCTTTATAGTTTTCGAAAAGTCGATAAATGGATTAAAAAGTCCAACATGTATAAGTTAAAACTTTATTGAAAAAATTCAAGTTTTTTGCGTTAAATAGTCAATAAAAATGCGTTTTTTTGATGATTTTTAGTAAAAAAATGCGATTTTCGGAATTTCCAGGAAAAAAATTCTACTGAATACACTCTGCACTATAAAAAAGTGACTCTTGTTGAAGGCCATTTTTTTGTCTCCACAGCACCCAAAATTTATTTGGTTTCTATATTTGCAAACCATTTCCCCAGGATTTACAAACCATTTTCAGGTTGCGTTTAGGTTATGGATGGTCATTTTGAATTTG
>JAJQJO010000421.1 GCA_021323495.1 Cellvibrio sp.
CGCGCGCATAATACCTGCTTTCTCATAACCGATCGCTTCGCGGGTATCACCCAGCCAATCAGTATGATCGAGCGCAATACTGGTAATCACAGCTACATCGGCATCAATAATGTTGATTGCATCCAGACGCCCACCCAGCCCGACTTCAAGTACCATCGCGGTTACTTGTCGGCGACGAAAAATTTCTAACGCGGCCAAAGTGCCATATTCAAAATAGGTGAGACTGATCGGTACAGGATGATCAGCGGACGTTTGCTGGCAGGCACTGTAGATTGTTTCAAACGCGGAACAGATTTCAGCATCTGTAACGGGACTACCATTGACAGCAATACGCTCGTTGTAATGGATTAAATGTGGGGAAGTGTACACACCAACAGAAAAACCAGCAGCCTCAAGTAATGCAGCGGTGGCGGTTACGCAAGAGCCTTTACCATTAGTACCCGCGACGGTAATTACCTTTGCTGTTGGTGTTAACAGGGCCATCCGCCCCGCAACACGAGTGATTCGGTCCAAGCCGAGATCAATCTCGGTTGGATGGTTTTTTTCCAACCAGTCCAACCAGGCAGAAAGCGAATTAAGTTGCATAGCAATAATTAAAGAGTGAGGGCAATTACACAGCCGCTTTACGCGTAAATTTCGCCAGTAGCGATGCCAATTTATCGCGCATCTCACGGCGATGGATAATCATATCAATAGCGCCATGTTCCAACAAAAACTCCGCACGCTGGAAACCTTTGGGCAATTTCTGACGGATGGTTTGCTCGATAATACTTGGGCCAGCAAAACCGGCGCGCGAACCCGGCTCACAAATATTCAAGTCGCCAAGCAATGCAAGGCTGGCAGAAACGCCGCCGTATACCGGGTCAGTCATTACTGAAATATAAGGTGTGCCCTGCATTTTCAACCGCTCAATAACAGCGCTGGTTTTAGCCATTTGCATTAGCGATATCAATGCTTCCTGCATGCGCGCACCGCCAGTCGCCGAGAAGCAAACAAAGGGAATATTTTCTTTCAACGCGATAGTTGCGGCGCGGGTAAAACGCTCGCCCACCACATAACCCATCGAGCCGCCATGAAATGCAAACTCAAAAGCAACTGCAACAATCGGCATACCCTTTAACTCACCGCGCATAGCGACCAGCGCATCTTTTTCGCCGGTTTCTTTTTGCGCCGTAGTCAAACGGTCTTTGTATTTTTTGATATCTTTAAATTTCAAGCGATCTATTGGCTCAACTTCAGTCGCCAATTCCTGACGATTTTGCGGATCCAGGAACATGTTCAACCGTGCCCGTGCACCAACACGCATGTGATGGTCGCACTTCGGGCATACATCCAGGGTTTTTTCCATCTCCGGCTTGTATAAAACCGCATCGCATTTGACACATTTTTCCCACAGTCCCTCAGGCACTTTGTTACTGCGCTTGGTGTCAGTGCGGGAAATGCTCGGAATAATTTTATCTAACCAACTCATGGTTGCTTCTCTGTACTCAATATCAATTTAGTTGACTGGTTGTGCCCGCGCGCGGGCCGCCGAAGTTTTTACTATTAAATTTTTGCGATTAAATAGAATCTATTGCCACACGAATGCTACCGACGATATCACCTACCGCAGCAGCAATCTCACTGGCACTTTTATCGGCCATATTGCCCATTTTGTCGACCAGCACACTACCAACGACAACACCATCCGCCAATGCCGCAACTGCTTTGGCTGTTTCCGGATCTTTTATACCAAATCCTACACATACAGGCAGATTGGTTAGTTGACCAAAACCGGCCAACTTCTCTCTCACTGCGTTAACGTCCAAATGACCTGCACCGGTCACGCCTTTAAGTGAAACGTAGTAGAGAAAACCACTGGCATAGGCAGCAATTTTTTGTGCGCGCTCGAGCGTGGTGGTTGGCGCCAACAAGAAAATATTATCCAACCCATGCGCATCAAGCTCGCCTTTTAACACAACAACTTCTTCAGGTGGCAAATCGACTGTCAGCAATCCGTCAACGCCGGCTTCAGCCGCTGCTTTGGCAAATTCGGCGTAGCCAAACCGTTCAACCGGATTAGCGTACCCCATTAATACTATCGGTGTGGCGTTATTAGTCGCGCGAAATTGTTTAACAATGTCCAATGTACCGCGCAAACTGATGTGATGTTCAAGTGCACGCTCGTGACCTTTTTGGATTACCGGCCCCTCAGCCATAGGGTCAGAAAAAGGCACACCCAATTCAATTACATCAACGCCCTGTTCCACTAATGCATGCAAGGTTGGCAAAGTTGCCTGTGGATAGGGATCTCCATTAACCACATAGGCGACCAATATTTTTTTACCCGCCGCTTTGGCTTGGCTTAAATGCTGGGAAATACGGCTCATCAACAATTCCTGATTTATCTGCCGCCACTGGGACGGCACTTTTAAATTAGCGTGTTAGTGTTGGAGGTCAAACGGTAATGCCATCCAATCCAGCAACAGTCAAAATATCCTTATCACCACGACCAGAAAGGTTGGCGATAATAATTTGGTCTTTGCCCATGGTCGGGGCCAGCTTTTCCACATAAGCCAAGGCATGGCTGGATTCCAACGCCGGCATTATGCCTTCAGTTTTGGTAATTTTGCGGAACGCAGCAAGCGCCTCATCATCGTTGATAGCAACGTAATTAACGCGGCCAATATCTTTTAACCAGGAATGTTCAGGGCCTACACCAGGGTAATCCAATCCCGCTGAAACTGAATGGGTTTCAATAATCTGGCCATTCTCGTCTTCCATTAAATACGTGCGGTTACCATGCAACACACCGGGAATCCCTTTATTCAAAGGCGCCGCATGTTTACCGGTTTCAATACCCAGACCGCCCGCTTCCACACCGTACATTTTTACTGACTCATCGGTGAGGAAGGGGTGGAATAAACCAATTGCATTGGAGCCGCCGCCAACACAGGCGACCAGCGCATCGGGTAAACGACCAGCCTGTTCCAAACATTGGCGACGCGCTTCGCGTCCGATAATCGATTGGAAATCGCGCACTAATTGCGGATAGGGATGAGGGCCGGCCACCGTACCGATAATATAAAAAGTATCGTCAACATTAGTCGCCCAATCGCGCATGGCCTCGTTCATTGCATCTTTTAATGTAC
>JAJQJO010000077.1 GCA_021323495.1 Cellvibrio sp.
TATATAAGGTGGGTTGCTGACAATAACATCAAATTGTTGCGCAGCGATGGCAGTGAACCAATCGCTCTGTTTAATCTGTACATGGCCAAAATTTAATTGGACGCGATTTTGTTCCGCGAGGGCGACTGCATCAGCAGACTTATCCACCCCCAGTAATTGCCATTCTGGTTTTTCGCTGGCGACGGCCAAAACAATTGCACCGCTGCCGGTACCCAAATCGAGACAGCTGCGCTTCTGTTGCACTGAATCTCCTGCAAATAATTCCAATACCAATTCGACGAGCAGCTCGGTATCCGGACGCGGGATTAGTGTGGAATTATTTACCGATAGTGGTAGCAACCAGAATTCGCGCTGCCCGAGAATATGTGCAATTGGCTCGCCGGATTTGCGACGATTAAAAAATTGCTCGAATTGCTCGTACTGTTCTGGTGATAAAGTTTTCTCTGGCCAGGTAAAAAGATAGGTGCGATTTTTTTGCAGGACATGGCAGAGAATTAATTCGATGTCCAGCCGTGCAGAATCGCTCAGGGATTCCAGTTCATGTTGTTCATAGGGGAGTCACGTAGGTTGTTGCGGGCCGCGCAGGCTGAGGAACGAACCGCAACATGCTGAGCCGGATAGACATGTTGCCGTTCGCAAGATTGACATGTTGCGGTTCGCAAGCTCAGCCTGCGCGGCCCGCAACAACCTACGAATTCATTTACCGGATTAATCCGCAATCGCTGCCAACTGATCAGCTTGGTATTCATTCGCCAACGGTCGTACAACCGGGTCCAAATCGCCCTGCATAATCGCATCCAATGAATAGAGTGTGAGGTTGATTCGGTGATCAGTCACCCGCCCCTGTGGATAATTGTAAGTACGGATCCGCTCGGAGCGATCGCCGGAGCCAACCAGATTGCGGCGCTCATCCGAGAGCGATTTATGCGCGGCATCTTCCTGCATGGTTTTTAATTTAGTCGCAAGCAAGCTTAATGCGCGCGCACGGTTTTTGTGTTGCGAACGCTCATCCTGACATTCCACAACCAGGCCTGTAGGCAAATGCACAATGCGGATTGCAGAATCCGTTTTGTTAACGTGCTGACCGCCGGCGCCCGATGCACGGAACGTATCAATACGCAAATCCGCTTTATTGATATTCACTTCTTCCAATTCATCAGCTTCCGGCATTACCGCCACAGTACATGCAGAAGTATGGATACGCCCTTGCGATTCAGTTTCAGGCACACGTTGTACACGGTGCGCGCCCGATTCAAATTTTAATTTTGAATAAACGCCCTGGCCGCTGACCAGGGTAATAATTTCTTTAAAGCCACCGTGCTCACCATCGCTCTGGCTAAGCACTTCCACACGCCAGCCTTGGGTTTCGGCATAACGCGAATACATACGGAATAAATCGCCAGAGAAAATTGCCGCTTCATCGCCACCGGTACCGGCGCGAATTTCGAGGTAGCAATTTTTCTCATCGTTGGGATCTTTGGGCAGCAACAGTTTTTGCAATTCCAGCTGCATGGGTTCGAGTTGTGCGGTGCAATCTTTCAACTCTTCTTCAGCCATTTCTTTCATATCGGCATCGCCATCCACCAGCAGGTGTTTGGCCTCTTCGATATTGGCAAGCAGGTTCAAATAGTTTTGATAGCCTTGCACCACCGGTTCCAGCTCTGCGTATTCTTTGGATAGATCACGGAACCGGTTTTGGTTGTTAATGATGTCTGCTTCCGACAACATAGCGCTCACTTCTTCGTAGCGCTCTTTAAGGCGATCCAGTTTTTCTAAAATAGACGCTTTCATTATGACTCACTTGCATCACTGCCAGGATCAGCAGCAGGGTTGACAGATTCTTCAGACGTATTTGAAAATTCAGAGTTTGGCGACAGGTCAAACAATTCTTGCGCCACCTGGATAACATGGTGACGGGAACTCGCGCTCGCCTCTTTTAAAACCGTAGTGGGCGAGTGGATTAATTTATTGGTGAGATTGCGCGCAAATTGCTGCAATACCTGCTCGGGCTGGGTACCCGCCAGCAAACTGCGCAGGGCTTTTTGCAATTCCAGGTCGCGCATTTGCTCGGCTTTGCTGCGATAGGCTTTTACGGTTTCGACTGCATTGAGTGCGCGCTGCTGACGCAAAAACAATTCGACACCTTCGTTAATAATTTCTTCAGCCTGGTCGGCAGCAGCAACGCGGGATTTTTTATTTTCATCAATTACCGCATGCAAATCATCCACGGTATAGAGATAAACATCGTCCAACTCGCCCACTTGCTCTTCAATATCGCGTGGCACGGCGATGTCGAGCATAAACATGGGTTTATGTTTGCGTTTTTTTAGCGCGGATTCCACCGCACCTTTGCCTAACAATGGCAACTGGCTGGCGGTGGAAGAAATGACAATATCGGCGCGGTGCAATTGCTCGGGAATATCGGCCAGTAAAATCGCTTCGCCATTAAATTCGCGCGCTAGCCGCTGGGCGCGGTCGAGGGTGCGGTTGGCGACGATAATATGCTTGATGCCCTGCTCCGCCAAATGGCGCGCAACCAACTCAATTGTCTCACCTGCACCGATCAGGAGCGCCGTATCCTGTTTGAGATTAGAAAAAATTTGTTGCGCAAGGCTGACCGCGGCGTAGGCAACTGAGACAGGGTTTTCCCCAATCGCCGTTTCAGTGCGCACCCGCTTGGCAATATTAAAAACCTGCTGGAAAGTCGCATGCAATTCCGCCCCCAGGGTGCCCGCCTCTTTGGCTACCGCAAAGGCCGATTTCATTTGGCCTAGAATTTGCGGTTCACCCAGCACGAGTGAATCGAGTCCGCCGGCAACCTTCATCATATGGCGCACAGCTTCCTGATCCTGGTAGCAGTAATAGCTGTTGGCCAGATCTGCCGCTTCAATCGCGGTGTGATCTACCAGCCACTGCCGGATCGCCCCGGCATCCCCTTCACTTGCTGCGTAGATTTCAGTGCGATTGCAGGTGGAAAGTATCGCAACCTCGGTCAAACCCGCCTGGGCACAAGCTTCCTGCATTGCGCCCTGCAGGTTCTCCGGCGCAAAGGCTACCCGCTCGCGCAGGGCAAGAGGGGCAGTGGTGTGGTTGATGCCAAAGGCTAACAGGGTCATGGATCAGGCTAATTGTTATGAAGGGCGGTATTGTCCGGTCACAGAGAGGGCGTGACAAGAGGCAAGTTCCGAATCCTGTCATAAAGCCGTGCTATTAGGCCAATTCACCGACCTGTTATATCTACACCTATACTCAACCACAGCCGCAGCCCAAGGACTTTCATCTTATGCGCAGACTGCCCACCCCGACCATCATCGATATCGAAGCTTCCGGTTTTGGCTCACATAGCTATCCGATCGAGATCGGCGTAGTAAAAACCAACGGTGAGCGCTATTGCGCGCTGATCAAGCCCCCGTCTGGATGGGATCACTGGTGTGAGAGCGCCCAGGCGGTACATGGGATTTCACGGCAACTTATCGAAACCCGGGGGCGCAAACCACGCGATATCTGCCTGGAGCTCAACCATTTCCTGGGCGACGTCACCGCCTATAGCGATGCCTGGACCCACGATAGCCCCTGGCTCAACCGTTTATTTTTTGCCGCACGTGTCAATCCCGGCTTTCATCTGAGCCCTATTGAGTTAATCGCCACCGAGGCCCAGTTATTACTTTGGGACCAGACCAAAAAGCGGTTGGAAAAGTACCTCGACATTAAACGCCATCGCGCCAGCGGCGATGCCTACCTGATCCAGCAGACCTTCCTGGAATCCCGTCGCCTCATTGATACCCAGCCGGCATTGGCGCGGCGTACTGGCCTTTAAAACCATGGCCAAGGCGGGATCTTTTCACACCAATACCGGAACACCCTTTTTATCATCCGGCTTCACGTTTATGATGTCCGGCCGCGCCGCCCTGGCTGCGCACCTCCCGTAATCCCTTATCGGTCGAGCATGATCAAACACCGCCCAATCATACTATCGAGCATGACCCTCTACTGGGTACTGAGCGGTTGCAGCCTGCAATCCGCGCGCAGCGTGGCAGCTCCCGAACCCGAGCTGGGACCTCCCCAGCCAGAAATACGTATACAGGCGCCCACCAAACCCTTCCCAACCGAGACCCTTTATTCGCTGCTCACCGCCGAAATCGCTGGCAGCCGTGCGCAATATGATCTGGCGCTCAGCAATTATGTGCAGCAGGCGCGGGAGACGCATGATCCACAGATCGCCGAGCGCGCCACCATGATTGCGCGCTACCTGGGCAATAATCAGGTCGCAATGGAAATGGTGCAAATCTGGGTCGCGGCTGCTCCGCACAATAAAGATGCACTCGCCAATGCCGCTTTGGCCTATATGCAAGCAGGCCGATCGCGCGAGGCTTTTGACTATTCGCGCCGCCTGATGGATGAAGGCGGTGAATCCGTGTTCCAGACCATCGCCCTCAATGCCGCGAGCCTCGATGACAACGCCCGGGCGCTGCTACTCAATGATTTTGTCACCCAACTGCAAGCCCATCCGGAAGATGAACAGCTAATGGTGGGCACAGGGATACTGCTTCAGCAGCAAGGCAAATATGACGAGGCTATGCAGCTCGCACACCAGGCGCTCAAGATCCATCCACGCAGCATTCCTGCCGCCATTTTGGAAGCCAACCTGCTGCACCAGTTGAAACGCGATAAAGAGGCCATCACCAAAATGGCTGACCTGCTGGAGTTTTACCCGGACAATACCAACTTGCGCCAGCAATATGCGCGCATCCTCTCCCATCACGACCTGGCCCTTGCGCAAGAACAATTTACCATCCTCACCCGCCAGCTGCCGGGTAACGGCGACATGCTGCTATCACTCGGGATTATCGCGCTGGAACGCAAAGACAATGAAACCGCACGCAACGCATTTGAAGAACTGCTCGACCGTGACCTGCATATATCGACCGCCCATTATTACCTCGGGCGCATGGCCGAAGCGCGCCAGGATTTACCCGAAGCCATCATCCATTACTTGCAAGTGGAAAATGGCAACGACTTTCTCTCCGCCACCGTCAGCCTGGTGGATATTTTTGTACGCCAGGAGGATTTCCTCAGCGCGCAGCAACATATGAATCGCCTGCGCCTGCGCTTTCCCGACCAGAGTGAAGCCCTCTATGTGCTGCACGGCCAAACCCTGGTCAAACACAATTACCTGTTTGAAGCCGATGTGGTGTTCAGTGAGGGCCTGGCTAATTTTGCAACCAGCACCCGTCTGTTGTTTGCCCGCGCCATGCTCAACAACCAGCGCAAACGTCTCGCGGCCACCGAGCGCGACCTGCGCCAGATACTTAAGCAGGAGCCGGACAATACCGCTGCGCTCAATTCTCTCGGTTATATCCTGGCCGACCGTACCCAACGTTTTGACGAAGCACGAGCGCTGCTCGACAAAGCGCTGCAATTGAATCCCGACGACGCCGCCATCATGGACTCTATCGGCTGGCTGCATTACCGCACCGGTAAATACCCTGAAGCTCTGGAGTTTTTGCGCAAGGCCTTTGCCACCGGACCCAATTCCGAAATCGGGGCTCATCTGGGTGAAATCCTGTGGATGCTGGGCAATAAAGAGGAGGCACGCCAAGTCTGGCAAGAAGGTATAAAACTCGCCCCCAATGACCCGACTATCCAGGAAACCCTCAACCGCCTTAAGGCCGATTTATGATCTCGCGTTACTCCTTCATCTTATTGGCACTGCTGCTGGCCAGCGGCTGCGCGCACCGTTATTTAACACCACCGCAAGATGTACTCGAACACCAGCGCCAGGTGCAGGCGGTTAGCGATTGGCAACTCACTGGAAAACTGGGTATACGCACTACCGCCGACAGTGGCAGCGCCACCGTCAAATGGATGCAGCAGCTTGCCAGCTATCAGATCAACCTGAGCGGTCCGCTTGGGCAAAAGCGCATGATCATCACCGGCAACGCCGATAAAGTTCGCCTTGAACAAACGGGTGAACCGGCCCAGGAAGCCAAAACGGCGGAAGCGCTGATCAAAAAATCCGCTGGCTGGACCCTGCCAGTTGCCCAACTCGCTTACTGGGTACGGGGTGTTCCCGCCCCGAAACTGCGCATCACCCACTTGCAACAGAACGAAAATGGCTTGATCGACCAATTAGCCCAAGGCGGCTGGAATATTTCTTACAGCAATTATCGCGACCAGACATTCAATAGCGCGGTATTGCCACTGCCGGGAAAAATTACCGCTGAATATAAAGATGTACGTTTGGTACTGGTAATTCGCGAATGGCATCTGGGGGCAGCTAATGAATAACCTGACACTGCTTTCGCCCGCCAAGCTCAATTTGTTTTTACATATCACCGGCCGTCGCCCTGATGGCTACCACAACCTGCAAACATTCTTCCAACTGTTGGATTACGGTGACACCCTCTCATTTACCACCCGCACGGATGGCAATATTACCCTCGCGCCAGAGCTGCCCGGTGTCGGCTTTGAGCAAAACCTGGTTATCAAAGCTGTGCGAGCGCTGGAGCCTGTTAAACCTGCTGGCCAGGGTGTGGATATCCAGTTGGAAAAACGTCTGCCAATGGGGGGAGGTATTGGTGGCGGCAGCAGCAATGCGGCTACTACTTTGGTTGCACTCAACCATATGTGGGGCTGTGGTTTGGACAAAAGCCAGTTGCAAACCATAGGCCTCAAACTTGGTGCCGATGTCCCGGTCTTCATCAACGCCCAAACTGCCTGGGCGGAAGGTGTGGGTGAACAGTTACAAGCTATCGAAATGCAGCCAAAATGGTTTCTGGTTATACAACCTGATTGTCATGTATCCACCGCTGAAATTTTTTGTCACAAAGATTTGACAAGAGATACTTCGGCCATTAAAGTGGCGGCCTTCCTTGAGCGGGGTGGTCAAAACGACTGCGAAGCCCTGGTGAGAAAGCTGTATCCGCAAGTCGATAACGCACTCATCTGGCTGCAAAAATTTGATCGCAACGCGCGAATGACGGGAACCGGAGCCTGCGTATTTGCAAGCTTTGAGTCGGCAGAAACAGCACTTGAGGTGCAGGCACAATTGCCCAAACATCTGCCCGGTTTTGTAGCACAAGGTGTAAACCAATCACCGCTCTACAGACTGCTTCCCGCCAGCTAATCAAGAACAACAGGGGCGTCGCCAAGTGGTAAGGCAGCGGGTTTTGATCCCGCCATTCGTAGGTTCGAGTCCTTCCGCCCCTGCCATCTATTTTTGTCATTGTTCCAGGTGCCTGCACCACTACTACGAACCGTACAGCAATGACCACTCTGAATATTTTCCTTTCGATACTTCTGGACCCGGGCTACCAACAGGAATCTCCTAGGGTAAAAAACACTGCTTTGCGCAGACAGAAAGTATCGGCTCTGGCATTTAACCACCAGCAATCACCCCGGCCATCACCAAAAGGTATCTGACGTGACTGACTTAATGGTCTTTACCGGCAACGCAAACCCGGATCTCGCTAAAAAAATTGTGGACCATCTGGGCATGCCGCTCGGCAATGTTTCTGTCTCGCAATTTTCCGATGGCGAAATTGCTGTCGAGCTGCATGATAACGTGCGTGGCCGCGACGTGTTTGTAGTGCAGTCAACCTGCGCACCTACAAATGACAACCTGATGGAATTGATCGTGATGGTGGACGCCTTGCGTCGCGCCTCCGCTGGCCGTATCACCGCCGTAGTGCCCTACTTCGGTTACGCCCGCCAGGATCGCCGTGTACGCTCGGCACGCGTACCTATCACTGCCAAAGTAGTGGCGGACATGATGGTCGGTGTAGGTGTTGACCGCGTACTCACCGTTGACCTCCACGCCGAGCAAATCCAGGGCTTCTTTGATGTCCCCGTTGATAACGTCTACGGCTCGCCAGTACTGCTGGAAGATATAGAAGCGCAAAAATTTGAAGACTTGATTGTAGTATCGCCCGATATTGGCGGCGTAGTGCGCGCCCGTGCGGTAGCCAAACAATTGGGCATAGACCTGGCGATTATTGATAAGCGCCGTCCGCGCGCCAACGTTGCGGAAGTGATGCATATTATCGGTGAGATTGAAGGCCGCACCTGCCTGCTGGTAGATGACATCATCGATACTGCCGGTACCCTGTGCAGCGCCGCCAAAGCCTTGAAAGCACAAGGTGCCAAGAAAGTGGTCGCCTACTGTACCCACCCGGTCCTTTCAGGCAAGGCGATTGATAACCTGAATAATTCCGAGCTGGATCAATTGGTGGTCGCCGACTCGATCCCGCTCAGCCAGGCCGCCAAAGAGTGCCCGCGTATCCGCAGCCTGACGCTGTCGAAAATGCTCGCCGAAGCCATGCGCCGCCTGAGCAATGAAGAATCCCTGAGCGCAATGTTCCGCTAGAAACCTTCATCGGTTTCGCCAAGCGAAATATAGCCTCTGGTAAACCACCGCAGCACATTCCGTACTGCGGTTACTGAAACCCATCAGGTTCTGGTCGCGGATCTGAATGGAAAATTGAGGACGATAAAATGTCTGAAGACTTTAAATTAGATGCAACAGCCCGTAACGACTTGGGGAAAGGTGCGAGCCGCCGCCTGCGTCGTTTGGCCCATCAGGTTCCTGCTGTAATTTACGGCGGTACTGTAGCTCCTACCAGCGTTTCTGTTTCTCACAATGAGCTAATGAAACACCTGGAGCATGAAGCGTTCTACTCTCACATCATCAGCTTGAATGTTGACGGTACCGCCCAGGATGTAATCCTGAAAGATGTACAACGTCACCCATCCAAGCCAGTGGTATTGCACCTGGACTTCTTGCGTGTTGACAAGTCAACCAAGGTACACACTCACGTACCTCTGCACTTCATCAATGAAGCAACGTCCAAAGGCGTGAAAATCCAGGGCGGTAAAGTAGTTCACAACCTGACCCAACTGGACATCATCTGCTTGCCGCACTCATTACCAGAGTTCATCGAAGTAGATCTGGCTGACGCAGAAGTGGGCACTATTATCCACATTTCTGACCTGAAATTGCCTGGCGGTGTTGTATCTGCTGACCTGCAAAAAGGTGCAGACCACAACCTGGCAGTAGCCACCGTTGTTAAGCCGAAAGGCGGTGCAGAAAGCGAAGGCGAAGAAGCTTAATTTCTTCCCGGAAGCAAAAAAGGGGCGGGATCTTCGGATCCTGCCCCTTTTTTTATGGCGATGATCAGGGGACAATGCGCGCCGCAACTGCATCGCCAACCTATGCATGAGACGACCTGATGGCACAACATGAAATACAGCTGATCGTTGGACTGGGCAATCCCGGCAGTGAATACGAGCGTACCCGCCACAATGCCGGTGCCGACTTTGTCGAGCAATTCACTCGCTCACTGGGCGCAACATTGGTTCCCGATAACAAATACTTCGGCCTCACTGCGCGCGTTAACTATCAAGGCCGCGATTTGCGCTTGCTGATCCCAACCACCTATATGAACCGCAGCGGGCAGTCAGTCGGCGCCCTGGCCAATTTTTTCAAGATCGAACCCGGCGCAATTTTGGTTGCTCATGATGAGCTGGATCTGGCTCCCGGTATCGCCCGCTTTAAGCAGGGCGGCGGCCATGGCGGCCACAACGGCCTGCGCGATATTATCGCCGCGCTCGGCAACAACCCCAATTTTCCACGCTTGCGCCTGGGTATTGGCCATCCGGGTGCAGCGCCAATGGTGGCCAACTTTGTATTGAAGCGCGCCCCAACCAGCGAGCAGGAACTGATTGATGAGGCAATCGGCCGCGCCATCAAATGTATACCTGATGCTCTTAAAGGTGACTGGAACACGGCGATGAAAAATCTGCACACGGATCCAAAGAAATAAGTGTGCGTTCCGGCTTTAGGACGGGCGACGCACCCCCTGTCGATATTTGAGACTATCGATTTTTAATTAGCGCCGTTAGCCCCGAACTTCGTTTAATCAACGCCCAGCATGTATAATCGCGCCCTCTCGATTTTCACTCCTTAATTTTTTACTTTCATTAGCGGAATAGCACCATGGGTTTTAACTGCGGCATCGTCGGCCTGCCCAACGTCGGCAAATCAACACTGTTCAACGCCCTGACCAACGCGGGCATCAGCGCCGAAAACTTTCCCTTTTGCACCATTGAACCTAATGCAGGTATCGTGACCGTGCCCGACCCACGCCAGGACAAGCTGGCCGAAATCGTTAAACCCGAGCGTGTTGTCGCTACCACCATGGAATTTATCGATATCGCCGGTATCGTTGCAGGTGCTTCCAAAGGCGAAGGCCTGGGCAATAAATTCCTCGCCAATATCCGCGAGACCGACGCAATTGCCCATGTTGTGCGCTGCTTTGATGACGATAACGTGATCCATGTGGCTAATGGTGTAAACCCGGCGGCCGATATTGAAGTAATCAATACCGAACTCGCGCTCGCCGATCTGGAAGCGGTAGACAAAGCCATCAACCGTTACGCCAAATCCGCCAAAGGCGGCGACAAGCACGCCATGGCAATCAAAGCCCTGCTGGAAAAAGTACAGCCGCACCTGAATGAAGCAAAGCCGCTGCGTTCATTCCCGCTCGACAAAGAAGAAGTGGCCATGCTGAAGGAGATCAATCTGCTCACGCTCAAGCCCACCATGTATATCGCCAACGTGGCGGAAGACGGCTTTGAAAACAATCCGCACCTGGACGTAGTGCGTAAAATCGCCGAAGAAGAAAAGTCCATTGTGGTACCAATTTGCAACAAGCTCGAAGCCGACATCGCTGAACTTGAAGGCGATGACAAAAAAGAATTCCTCGATGAAATGGGCATGGAAGAACCCGGCCTTAACCGCGTGATTCGCGCCGGCTACCAACTGCTCGGCTTGCAAACCTATTTCACCGCCGGCGTAAAAGAAGTGCGCGCTTGGACTATCCCGGTCGGTGCTACTGCACCGCAAGCCGCCGGTGTTATCCACACCGATTTTGAAAAAGGCTTTATCCGCGCCGAAACCATTTCTTATGACGACTTTGTGCAATACAAAGGCGAGCAAGGTGCAAAAAACGCAGGGAAATCACGCAAAGAAGGGAAAGAATACATTGTGAAAGATGGTGATGTGCTGCACTTCTTGTTTAACGTGTAGGGTAAACATTCTTTTCACCAAACGCCCGGGATTGTAAAAAGTCATCGGGATTTAATTAAGCCGCTTTTTTAAGCGGCTTTTTTATTTTTGCAGAGTTCAAACCTACGGATGCTGTTATTTTGGCTGCCTGTATAGATACAGTGCCATCATAGAGCATCAGGATGTAATCCCCGGTTTGGCCCGACGCTGGATATTATGTGCAATTCCACATCCCTGGCACTGAGCGGGTATTATATTTTCCTTCAGACTTTTAGACAGACCTGCTCGCCGCCCAAGTATTTCTGCCAGATTATCGGCAAGCGGTGCATAGTTATTTTTTCTTGCGTCTTTCATAAAAAAACAGCTTGTGGCAATGCCCTCAGCCGAAATGTAAAGACCGTTCTCTAACCATGCGCACACATTTTGTTGCGGCGAAACACTGGTAAATAAATCAGTGTAAAAGTTTTTATGGGATTGATATGTTTTTAGGGCGTACTTCAACGTGTCGTCAGTCGCGATAAGCTTGTTCAACGCTATCCTGTCATCCCCATTGGGGATAGATTGCCTCATATCCCTGGAATAAAACTGTGTATAACAATCCATCGATTGCAAAGGTTGGATACTGATGCCGCCATCCATATGCAGTTGCTTATAGAGATCGCCGATTGCATTGATCTGCTGCACTGTCTGTTTTAATACAGTGACTGCAAAGCCCACTTTTAGCGTACTTTTTAGCGCAATTTTCCTTTCTACAAGATTAGTGATACCGCTTATGACCCTGGGTAACTTTCCACCTCTTATCAGCTGAAACTCAGCCTCGTCTGTCGACTCAATCGAGATTAAAATGGTGTGGATATTGGCAGCAATAATCCTGTCAATATTCTCCGCTGTAAAAA
>JAJQJO010000078.1 GCA_021323495.1 Cellvibrio sp.
AAAATATCCACGGTCAAGTCCGCCTGGTGATAAGCGGCACGCAGGTTCCACCAATCTTTACCCAAAGTCCCTACTACACCTGTTTGGTTGCGCAGGCTGGCATAACCTTCGGTGCCATCCTCAAAATTGAAGTCAGAGTCGAAGCTGCCGTAGTAGACCTGAAAGCTGGTATCAAAACTGCCGAGTGCAGCAGTGAGGTAATAGTCCACACCATCAACGTTGTTGAACGGCAGGTAATACACTTCGTTCGGCGCGCTAATCCAGGGGTAGGAATAGCCTACGTCCAGAGAGTCAGAGTACATGTAGAGTGGTGTACGCAGACGGCCGGTACGGACTTTACCGTTGTCCGATGCCTGCCAGGTCAGGTAGGCCCACTCGGCGGTAACGTCGTATTCTTTTTCACTGCGCGCCAGTAGTTGGGCGGTTGCAGTGATTTTTTCGCTCACTTGACCGGTAACTTGCAAACCCAGGAGGTTGCGGTCAAAGGTCAGGTCTTCTTCGCTGTAACCGTCGTAGCTGACGCTTGTCTCGTCATCAACCATGCCGCCACCAACGGATATAAAGCCGGACACATCGACATCAGCAGCTTGTGCTGCCGGCACCAACATCAGGCTCGCTATAGCAAGCGCGATGCTATGCTTTTTGTGCACTTTGTTAATTAAACTCATTAATAACCGCTCCAAAAGTTAACCACAATTATCCACACCCTCTATTTTTATTGCACAACCCCGACAACACCAAGCAGCTGCCTGCCTGTTGGTTATTGTTGAACTGTGCAATGGTTTCTTAACGCCTCTCACTGCTTTCTGGTAGTGCTCATTTCCGCCAGCATTTTGGTTGCTTTGGCATTGCCTTGATCGGCTGCTTTTCGCAGCCACATCTCAGCTACCCTGGGGTCTTTTTTCGCGCCCTTGCCGCTCAAATACATATAGCCAACAATTAACTGCGCCTCGTCATAGCCTTGGTTAGCGGCTTTTAAATACCAATCAAATGCCGACGTGGGGCTTTTAGTCACGCCCATGCCTTGGTCGTACATATAGCCGAGCATGTATTGCGCATTGCGATTGCCCGCCTGGGCGACTTCATCGAACAGGGAGAAAGCGAGGGGATAGTTTTGTGCCAGTAGCTGGCCATCCATATAGAGATAGGCGAGGGTGTATTTTGCGTCCAGTTGACCCGCATCCGAGGCTTTGCGATACCAAAGTAGCGCGGCTTCCAAATCCTGTTCTATTCCATCGCCTTTATAGTAAATATTCGCGAGTTGGTATTGCGCTTCGGTATCGCCCTGATTGGCAGCAGCCTCAAACCATTCGGCTGCTTTGGCGATGTCCTGGCCGGTTTGCTCACCCTTGAAATAGAGCGTGGCCAAGATGGATTGGGCCGCTAGCAAGCCTTGCTTACCAGCCTTGCTGAGCCAATCGATGGCGGCATCTGTATCCTGCTCCACGCCATCACCAGTGAGGTACATTTGGCCGATCTGCAAGTTGGCGTCGGCATAGCCCTGGCTGGATGCTTTTTTGAGCCAGCCCAGCGCCCGGTTAGTATCTTTGGGCATGCCCAAGCCATCTTTTTGCATCAGACCAAGGTAGTACCTTGCTTCGGCATTGCCGACTGACGCAAGTTGGCGAAACTCTACCAAGGCAATATCGTAATTTTGTTTCTTGAATGCCTTAATGCCGTCACTCAAGGTGGCAGAGGCAGCCGCGCTGACAAGGCAACCAATAAAAACCAGAAACCATTTCATGTTCAAACATCCAGAGTGCTGTAGTAAGTTGTCCGGCGCTAATAGATGCCGCCCTTTTTTAATAAGTAAAAATTCGCAGCCCAGGCAATACACCATGCGCAATCAATCCCAGCGAAGTGGATCGCTGTGGCTAGAACGTCTGGACTATTAGTTATTATAAAAATGGGGAAAACAGGATATGCCGAAAAGCGGGGTGCCAATTACTGGTGAACTTGTGTTCATCTGCGCATGAATTATCACATAATTGCCACAGAAATGTATATTTCAGTGCCATATTTGTGTGGCTGTCCACACTTTCGGCAATAAAAAAACCCACCAGGGTGGGTTTTCTGAACAGCGTTTTGTATTCGGTAACATGACCTCCAAGCCAAAGGCTCTTTTTACGGAATTTTGTAAACCACCTTTACTGATGCATCCACTGCGCTGGAATCTATATACCCAATCATGTTCGGATTGGCGGCACCCAGGGCCTTGACAGCGGCATCGTCACCTGCGTCTTTGGGGGGAGTACCCTTGCCAGTGAATACCAGTTGCGACCAATAAGCTTTGTATTGGCTGGCATTTTTCTTACAGACTGTTTCGTTGAATTTATCCCGTGTTGCCGACCCTTCATTCTGGTTGACCGGTACCGCCGACGCACCGGCGGGGAAGCTTTTACTTTTGCCAAGGAACAAGCGCGACACTTCCTCTTCTGTAAGTGAGTCAAAGCCAGCGGAAGGATGCACAATCACAGCGACTTCGGCCCAGGTAAAACTGGCCACACCAAGCATGATGGTCGCTGCCAATAAACGAATGGATTTTTTCATGATGGCAAATCCCTCCTAAAATACGGTTTGCAAAGCGACAGAAAAGACTTTCTGGTCACCTTGATTTTCATCATCAATGTCATCTATCTGGAACTTGAGCGCAGTACCCGAGGTAACATCCCAACGGGTTCCGACAGTAATTACGTCCCGTTCGATTGCTTGCGAAGCTGCCACCGCCTGTAACGCGCCAATCAAGGGTGCAGTTTGGGGTGCGACTGGGATACCGGCCTCCGGATGGGACGCTTCGTCTTTGGATTGGGAGGCAGTGAGATGCACTAACCATTCACCAAAACGCACCCCACCCATGACATAGCCGCGTTTATTTTTGGAGAACAGGGCGTCGTCCGCCTCGAACTCTACGTACTCGGCTGCGGCCACGAATCGTCCTGTATCAATATTAAGCCCAACTTCCGCAAAGGTGACGCTATCTTCTTCAACCAATAAATTATTGGCATTGGCTCCAAAACCAAGGCTCGTCAGTATCCCGGCAAAGTCGCCAATAGTATTTGCCCCCAATGAAACACCAGTGACATCAACCCATAGATCAGCTTTGTGATAAGCAGCGCGCAAAGTCCACCAATCTTTACCAAGCGTACCGGCGACGCCCATTTGGTTGCGGGTCTTTGCCTCTTCAGCGAAGCCATCATTATTGAGGTCCAGTTCATCATCAAAACCACCGAAGTAAGCCTGGAAGGTGGTATCGAAAATCCCCAGCGTATTGGCCGTGTAAAAATCCACACCATTAACGTTATTGAATGGCAAATAATAAACTTCCTGGGGAGGACTAATCCATGCGTAGGCGTAACCTACATCGAGAAAATCAGAATACATATAAAAAGGTGTACGCAAACGGCCTGCGCGAATTTTACTATTCTCGGTTGCTTGCCAGCTTAAATAAGCCCACTCGGCATCGACTTCATAATCGTTTTCGCTGCGCGCGGTTAATTGCACTGTCGCTGTTACTTTATCGGAAACGTTGCTCGAAATCTGGACACCCAAAAGGTTATTGTCAACCGTAAAATCTTCCTCATCATATCCACCGTAAGCTGGACCATTTTCATCATCGACCATGCCCCCACCAACGGATAAGAAGCCGGAAAAATTAAAGTCCCCTGCCTGCGCCAGGGGCGCAGCCAAACAACATGCAATCGCCATGACTAGACTGTGTTTTTTATGAATAGGATTAATTTTGCTCATGTGTGTGTCACTCCTAATGTTAAGCACTGCCTGTGCCTGAACTCCTGAAAAAAATTCAGCATCTTGCAAAGCGATGCCATAAAAATAATTTTCACAAATTGTTAAACGCGGAATTGGCTGGCAACTTTGCGCAGCTCTTGACTGATGTGGCCAATATCGTGGCTAATTTCATTAAGTTCGCTAGTAGAACTGGTGACCAATTGGGTGCTGTTATAAATACCGTTCACATGTTCAGATACATGGGAAAAGGTGAGGGTTTGCTCGTGGGTTGCAGCAGCAATCCGCTCGTTAATACTGCTAATGGTTTCTACATTATTCAGAATTGAATTGAGCACCTCACCTGAGGCGATGGTTGCTTCCACGCCGCGATTTGCGCGCTCCACACTACCCTGCATTGCTGTTACTGCGCTTGCCGATACTTGCCGCAACTCACTAATCACTTTGCGAATTTCTTCGGTCGCCTGACGGGTGCGCACCGCGAGCCCACGCACCTCATCCGCAACTACAGCGAAACCGCGCCCATGCTCACCGGCACGTGCGGCCTCAATGGCTGCATTGAGGGCAAGTAAATTGGTTTGTTCAGCAACGTTTTGAATGGTGTTAAGCAATTGCCCGACATCGGATGAAAATTCCTCAAAGCGGTTGACTACACCCGCAGCACTGCGCACTTCTTCTGCCAGTGTGCTAATGGTAGATACGTTGGTTGCAAGAGTCTCTTTTCCGCGCGCAGCGGCGCTGCTGGCATCCTGGGCCTGGTGCGATGCATTGCCCGCAAATTCTGCAATTTCGCTCACCATTTTCATTAAATCTTCAATCGATGTGCGCATACTGGAAATAGCCGTCGCCTGCTCGTTAATACGGCCCATGTTTTGACTGCTGGAATTTGTCAGGCGGGTGGCCACCTTGGTAAGCCCGCCAACATCATTGCTGACGTTGGCAAAAGAATGGTGCAATTTTTCTACAAAGGCATTGAAATATTTTACCAGGTAGCGAATTTCATCATTGCCGGGGTAATGAATACGTTTAGTCAAATCGCCCGCGCCCGATGCCATTTCTTTTAAGGATGCGGTAACTTCATTGATGCTCGATGTAATTGAGCGGCTGATAATCAAGCTCACCATTAACAATGCAACTACAGCAAAGATTGCAATAACCAATGCAATTTGCGATGCATTTTCTGATGAGCTCACCGTTTCACTAATCGCTTCATTAAAACGTTTTGCTTGTTCAGATTTCATTGCCGCCAATGATTGTTGTAACAATGATAATTTTTCGGCGTTGGCCGCGGCTTCCACCCCGACCTGATTAAGATCAACGTTACCACCAATAAAACTTTTGGCGATGCGAACTGATGTGGTATACCAAGCCTGCAATTGTGCATCAATATCTTTTGCCCGCGCCGCGAGGTCACTACCGAGTTGGGATAACTTATCCAGATTCTGGCGAATCTCCTGATAATGCTTGTCAGCATCTTCAAGTGCCTGTTCATCGCCGGTTGTTACAGAGCTATTAATTTTTTGCTCCATTAACAACAGCGCACCTAAATTCACGGTGGTTAATTCGAGCGCCGGATAAATTCGTTTCTCTACTTCTGCCAAACGATTGCTATTGGCCCGCTCAATCCACATTGAATACCCTTGGCTGATAACAAATCCCAGCAGCGCAATGGTGACAAGCAACATCAATTTTTTAGCGATGGTCAAACGGAGCATTAGCCTTGCCTCAGATAAACACAGCGTTATTTTTTTGATATCCAAAAAATGCAAATAAATAAAAATAAATAGAAGGCGTTAAGCAGAGGCAAATTTGAGCCATCGATATAACGTAATTTTTGTATAGCAGCCACTCAGGGAATGCGCAAACGCGAGAAAGGATTCAGCGCCATAACCGCACGGATACTGTTCGAATAAACATTTATAGCGCTTAAAAAAAAATCGCCTAATTACTTATAGAAATTAGGCGACGTCTCGCGGAAAAAAAATACTGAAGTGATGGCAATGCTAAAACAATGATGCACGCCTCGATAGCAGCGAATGGAAGATTGCAAATACTACTAACACAAAAGCCATCATAAGCGGCATAAGGTTACCCATATCAAGGGTGAGCACCCAAGCATAAACAGGCTGGATAAAATCGCGCAACGAAAGCTGGCTCAGCACTAGAAACGCAATCAAGGTTACCGGTACGCACACAATCAAACGTTCCAGCCAAGGATTCAATCGTTTCTGTACAGGCAAGCCTGCCATAACACGCGCGCTAAAATCACCGTCATCCAAATAAGGGCTGGAGCCCTGCAATTGCTGCCGCAGAAAATCATCAAAATTGTTGTCGTTCATATAGCGACCTCACTAACCAGTGTTTTCACCGGGGTAGAGCATCTTGCCAGGATGCCAATAAAATCTGCAGTTTTTGCTTGCCGCGCGCTATGTGAGTTTTCACGGTCCCGAGGGGAATGCCCATAATGGTGGCAGCTTCCTCATGGGAGAAACCGTCCTCATAGCATAGCCGAATCGCCAATTGTTGGCCGGCGCTCAGGGTCTGCATGGCGGCCTCCACATCTTTTTGCGCATGGTATTGCGTAACACTGCACTGTTCAGCTTCGATCTCTTCATTTTCATCGAGTTCACACCATTCGATCTTTTTCGCGCGCCACCGGTTGGCGGCGATATTGAACGCGATGCGATACAGCCAAGTGGAAAACTTGGCCTCCGCACGAAATGCGCCCAGCGCAGCATAGGCCTTCATAAAGGTCTCCTGCGCCAGATCGTCCGCGAGATGGCTATCACCGTTGCACAGGCGCCTTGCCCAGATACGCAACGGCGATTGGTAGCGCAAGACCAGCTGCGCAAAGGCGTGCTGATCCTTGCGGCTGACCACCCGCGCAATCAATTCCTGATCGGAAAGGGACATTGCTGGTTAGTCCTGCTGCCCAGCCTGTTCAGTTCCCGCGGGTTTATTCAGGTACCAGATGAGTACCTGCGACAAACCCAATCCGATCCAGATAAATCCAACTGCCCCAACCTCGATATCCCAGGCAATCGTCAGGAACACCAGCCAGCCGGCACCCAGGCAAATATTGCGGATGCCTTTAGCCTGATTGCCCGTATCATCCGCACTCTTAGGTTCGTCACCACGCAGCAGTTCAACGGGGATATCACGCCCGGCGGCGAGTAATTTGTCGATATTCATATTGATGTCTTGCTGGCGACGGCGCTTGGCACCAAAGAAAAACACCAGGATCAGGATCAGTAAAATAACGGGGCCACCAAAAATAAACAGGACGGCAAAGATAGGGATTAACAGTGCAGGATGAAAACCATCGTCGCCGTCATGATCACCGCCAAACGCCTGGTTCAGGTTTTTTTCCAGATCTTGCTGCCAGTTTTGGTGATCGCGCATCTGCCGCTCGTTATGGCGCATCAGGTTTTCGTTGTCTTTCATCCAGCGCTCATGGTCATCAGGGCTGGACGGTGGGGGAGCCGCTTCCGGAGCAACTGCGTCCGGATGTTCCGGTGCGACGGGTGGCGGGGCTTCAGGTTGGGCTTGAACTGGCGGGGCACCATCGACCGGTACCGGTGTCCCTTCCAGTTCTGCCGCATGGGCAACCGGGAAAGCACAGGCCAGTGCGAGGCAAACAGCCCCGAACAGGTGACGTGGAGATACAAAAGAAAATGTCATGGGAAAAGCCTCTCAGGAAAAATCCGGGCAGGATTACATCAGTATTGCCCCCAACTCACACATAAAGACACAGTCTAGAGAGCTTCGGATACAACTGAGCGGATTATTTTAGCGCCCGGCACCAGGCCAGTTAATTCACCAGTTTTTGCCAGAGATTCTTGATCGGATTCTTAACCTGGATAGCGCAATCGGCTGACTCCAGTGGACGGAAGTCATCGCGCAGCGGCAGCCAGACAGCACCTTCGCAAGTCTCAGCACTGAGTTTGCCGGTCGCTTCATCCAGCCAATCAAAACTCACACCGGCAGGTGGCGTTTGCTCCAGACTGCGGGTCGGCAGTTGCTTCATAAAATCAGTCCAGACTTGCAGTGCGCCGCCTGCGCCGCTTAACGGCGTCGCGCTATTGTCATCGCGCCCAAGCCAGACAACTGCCAAGTGCTCGCCGCTAAACCCGGCGAACCAGCTGTCGCGCTGGTCGTTAGTCGTGCCGGTTTTACCGGCGAGATCGATATGGGACGGAATCTGGTTGTAGGCACTGCGCCCGGTACCCTCGCGCAGGGTGCGCTGCATGGCGTATTGCAACTGGAAGATTGATTCGTTGGAGAAACGCTGCTCCAGTTCAAGCGGGTAGCGCTTGAGCGGTTGGCCATCGGCAGTGAGTACCTCGCGAATCGCATGCAAGGGTGTGTACACACCTTCGGCGGCGATGGTGTGATACAAGCCCGTCACTTCCAGCGGCGACATATCGATAGCACCGAGCAACATCGCTGGTAATTCAGGCACATCGCCCTGATAACCGGCGCGTTTTACGGTTTTGGCCACCGCACCCAAACCCAGCGTCATGCCCAGACGCGCGGTAGATTGGTTGTAGGAATAAGCGAGACCTTTGTAAAACGGAATATCACCGTGGTCTTTTTTGTCGGCATTTTGCGGTGCCCACCATTTACCGCCGGATTTATAGCTCACCGGCGCGTCACTGATGATGGTGCCGAGATTGTATTTCTGGGGGATTTCCAGCGCGGTTAAATACACAAAGGGTTTCAATAGCGAGCCGATGGGACGCTTGGCATCAAGTGCGCGGTTAAAGCCGGTGAAGCGCGGATCACGATCGCCGAGCAGCGCCAGTATCTCGCCTCCACCTACAGAGGTGACCACCATACCGCCCTGCACATCTTTGGTCCTGAATTGCTTTTCAAGTTGCTCCACCCGCAACTTCATCGATTTTTCGGCCTGGCGCTGCACCATAGGCGAAAGCGTGGTGAAGATACGCAGACCTTCGCTACGCAAATCATTCTCTTTGTAATCCTGATTTAACTGGCGCTTCACCAAATCCATAAAGGCAGGATAAGTCGTTGAACGCGATTCACCTTCGGCGACTATACCGAGCGGTGCCGCCTGTGCACGCTTGAGTTGGGCCTCGTCGATTAACCCTTCCTGTTTCATCACGCCCAGGACAACATTGCGCCGCTCTTTCGCGCGCTCGGGATTGCGCCAGGGGTTGTAGTAAGAAGCGCCTTTCACCAAGCCTACTAATAAGGCCAATTCGTGCGCTTCCAATTCGCGTAGCGGTTGACGGAAATAATGCTGTGCACCAAGGGCAAAACCATTGATCGAACGCTGCCCGCTCTGACCCAAAAAGACCTCGTTTATGTAGGTCTCCAGAATTTCCGATTTGCTGTAATGCACCTCCAGCAACACCGCCATAATCGCTTCGGGAATTTTGCGGCGGAAAATGCTTTGTTCATTAGTGAGATAAAAATTCTTAACCAATTGCTGCGTAATAGTACTGCCGCCTTGCCTTACGCCACCGCTACTAGCGTTAACCCAAGCTGCGCGCACAATCGCCAGCGGTGATACACCGTGATGGTCGAGAAAATGTTTATCTTCCACTGCCAATAAGGTTTCGCCTAACAGAGGTGGCAAATCGGCGAGGCGCACCAGCAGGCGATCTTCTTTATCGGCCGGATAAAATCCCCCTATCTCCTCCGGCTCCAACCGCACTAGTGGCAAATCCGCACCGGCCAGATCGATCAGCCCCTGCACGTTGCCGTTGCCCACACGCAACATAAATTTGCGCGCGATTTCTTTTTTATCCCAAAAATCAAAACCACGGCTGTGGATGTGGTAGGTCACTTCGCTAGAGCCAGCACTTACTTTTTTCAACACTTGGCCAGGTGAGGCAGCGTTACCTTCAAAACGATAGCCGAGCGCGCGCAATTCTTGTTCAAAGAGCGCCGGGGTCAAGGATTGTCCCTGGTATAACTCCAATGGCCGCGCATAAACGCGCGCAGGCAGTGACCATTTTTTGCCCTCGAATTTGCTGCGTACGACAGAATCCAGATAAAGCGTCCATATCCCCATCAACGCCACTACCAACAACACGCCATACAACATCCATAACCGCGCAAGTGCCCAGCCACGACGGGAGGAAGATCCGGAAGATTTAGGGCGGCGGGCAGTAGAACGGCGTTTTGTCATGGGCAAATCTTAGTATGAATGAGTGATGGACAAGGCAGCGGAGAGATGCATCAGATGCAAAATTTCGGGCGCCAGTTTAACCGCCGCATCGGATGAATGCGAGGCAAAATAAATGTGTTTGTCACCGGATAAACGGTTCTGCTTTATAGCGCAGGATGAATTTTGCATAATGCCGCGCACCTTCACCCTCCCCATCATTTCCAGCCAAAAGGTTACCGGCTTATGAGCAAGCAATATCACATTTATGGCATAGGCGCGGCCTTGGTCGATACCGAAATCACCCTCACTGATACCGACCTCACTACCATGGCGGTTGCCAAAGGCGTGATGACCCTGGTAGACGAAGAGCGCCAGAATGCGCTGATAACCTATTTGCAAAACCATTTGGTTGCTTCCCATCGCGCGAGTGGTGGCTCTGCTGCCAATACCATCATCGCCGCCAGTTATTTTGGTTGCGACAATTTTTATTCCTGCAAAGTTGCCAACGATGAAAACGGTGCGTTTTATTTAAGCGATATGCATGCAGCCGGTGTTGCAACTCCCGCGCACATTACTCCACCCGCAGGCATCACCGGAAAATGTTTGGTCATGATTACACCCGACGCTGAACGCACCATGAATACCTTTCTCGGTATCAGCGAAACCCTCTCGGTAGATGAACTGGATGCGGATGCCATCGCACAATCGCACTATGCGTACATCGAAGGTTATCTGGTGACATCACCGACCGGCCGTGCCGCAGCGATCGAATTGCGCAAGCAAGCCGAAGCCAACAACACGAAAACTGCATTAAGTTTGTCTGACCCGGCGATGGTGCAATTTTTCCGCGATGGTTTAGTAGAAATGATTGGCACCGGGGTGGATTTAATTTTCTGCAACCGGGACGAAGCGATTGGCTTTACCCAAACCCATTCACTGGAAGAAGCCTGTGAAGCATTGAAAAAATATTGCTCACAATTTGCAATCACCTGTGGTGGCGACGGGGCAATGGTGTTTGATGGACAACAATTAACCCGGGTCGCTGCCCACCCCGTCATACCCGTTGATACCAACGGCGCAGGCGATATGTTTGCCGGTGCGTTTTTGTATGCGATCAATCACGGGAAAGATTTTAGAACTGCTGCTGAGTTTGCCAATCTCGCCGCTGCAGAAGTGGTGTCGCAATTTGGCCCGCGCCTAAAAGCGGAACAACATAGCGAATTGAAAAACGGATTTTTTAACTAAGAACTACATACATTAGATGATGGCGAGGCCGCACTATTCATCAATCAAGCAGGGGGGTGGAATCACCAGACTCCACCCCCCTGCTCCCAAATCAACTAACCCTTGGGACCAAACAAAAACCATAAAATAAAACCAATAAAAGGTAGCAGTAACAACACTACAATCCATATAACTTTTGTGCCTGTAGTTGCACGGCTCTGTGTTGTTTTTACAATCGCGTAAATTACACAAATCAACAGAATCAGACCTAATAACCCACCCACTTCAACATTCATATCTTGCTCCTATCTGCATGAATTCACTGTGAAAAACCAGATTTAATTGCACTATCAATGGCACCAGTAGGAATTATCGACCCTAGCGCCCGGCGCAATAAGCCTCATTGATCGCGTCTGAATAGGCAATACCGCTAAATAATCTCATTTAAGATTAATTCCTTTTAACTAATGATAACAGTTTGTGTTTGTGGCAAAATGCGCCAACTTTCCACTCATACCTACTATTCGGAGTGCCGCATGAAATTCAAACTCTTACCACTATCTGCAGCCATATTATTGGTTTTTCAAGCCCAATCAGG
>JAJQJO010000079.1 GCA_021323495.1 Cellvibrio sp.
TGCCAGCCATCTGTTACAGGAATTGAAAAATCATCTAATGGAATTGCGCCCGCATTTAAATCCAGGGTAACAATGCCACCGGGTATGCTGGCTACCCGTAAATGGATATCGTAATTCCCGGTAACCGGGACAATGAACGGACGGAATTCCAGCCATTCATTTACATCGATCCAGCCTACATTAAATGCACCTGCCTCATCAGCGGCGAATTCTATATCGACATCGTCAGTGCGAAGTGCGCGACCTTCATTGCCCGGAGAAGTATCAAAAAAAGCAACATAATTCTCGGCTTCAAAACGTATTGACTGATTCGTTTCCAGGGACTTGTCGGGTTCGGCAGGCTGGCTGCTAGCGCTGCTTGAGCCCTGTGGTGTAAGGGAAATTACTTCAATGAAATTGATATTCCAGCCACCCGACACCGCGAATACACCCAAGTCATAGGTGCCCTCATTAATATCCACGGTACGCGATACCGTAGTCCAGGTTTGCCAATCCCCTGTGGCAGGGATGGTGAATTGGCCAAGTGGTATGGTGCCCGAGTTTAAATCCACCGCCACCGATGCACCGTCGAGACTGGCTACGCGCAAATTGATTTGGTAGGAGCCGGTTGCGGGAATTACCAGTTGATGGAACAGCAGCCATTCATCTGCCTCGATCCAGCCGACATTGAAGCCACCGTCTTCATCCACAGTGGATTCTATATCAACGTCATCCTGACGAAATTCACCACCGGAATTACCAGGCGATAAATCAAAAAAGGAATCGTAATTTTCTGCCTCAAAGACAACGGCATTGCTATTTAATGAAAAGAGCCATAACAATAAAATAAAAAGCAACGGATTAATCTTGCTGGGACTGTGAAGTTTCATGATCAAATCTCCGAAAATTTTAGTCTGGATAAACGAAATTTTTAATAATTCCGTTTGATGTTTAAATATCAAAATGCATTTCCCGTACTTATTTCCTGAACAGAAAATCACCGGGAAAAATAAATATTTATTGTTACTATTTTTCAGATTATTGGATTATGAAATAAGGATAGGTTTACAAGCGATAAACCAAATGAGTGAATGCCAAGGGTTATATTCATTGTGAGTTTATGTGTTTCACCTCCAAAGTATTAACAACTGTATTTTGATCAAATTTTAATGATTAATATGTTTCATATTTTTATCAAAAAAATGAATCTATAAAGATGGCTCAACGTTAACAGCGCGCACATACAAACAGCAAAATGCAGACCATTCAATAAATTGGGTTAACATTTATTTATATTGTCGTGGAAACGTTTTAATTGGCTTTTAAAACCTGTTTAATAAAATCAGTGCGCACTGCAATAATCTTTTTTCGTCCAAAAAAAACAAAATATGCGCGAAATGGGTGCTGCATTTTTAAATAGGATGTCAGCAGTTTGTTGATAATTACGTATGACATCGCTGTCGCTTTTGCAGGCAAGCCGGATGAGCATGGCATTGGCAATGGCGAGAAATGGTGGGGCTGTTATTTGGTAAATAGATCGGATGTGCGTGCTATACGATGTGGTAATACTGAAATTGTTTATGGCGCACTCTATTGACAAGGCATATAGCCAGGGCTAGGGTTTGGGATGATTCTTGTACATCTTCCCTTTGCTTTCCGATTGTATTGAGCTGCAGGGAGTGAGTAGGTTGTACGCGGCAAACATCAAAGTCTGGTTTGCTGCATCGTTGTTTTTGGAAACCAGGCCATTTCATAGCGTCATATCATAGGATGGGAATCCCAATGGAACACACGGTGAGTTCGCGGGTCTTGAGGCATTATTTCCTGTCTCAACTGATTGCCGGGCTAAAGGTTGTCTGGCCTATCATTCTCTTCCTCCTTTCTTTGATGGCTGCATTGGGTTGCGCTGTCGCTGTGTTAGAGCACTGGAAGCTCACTGAGGGCTTGTACTTCGCATTTGTATCCGGATTGACCATTGGCTACGGGGATTTTGCGCCCAAAACCGTGGTGGGACGGGTATTTGCCGTTGGCCTCGGCTTTCTGGGGATTTTATTCACCGCACTGGTTGCTGCTGTCGGTGTAGAGGCGCTCAATGCCGCCAAAAGGAAATATCACCTATGACGCCCCTCCTAAAGGAAATTCGCGATAACCCCCTGCTTTGGTTATTGATCTTTGTGCCTGGCGTGTTTGTAGCCGTGGAGCTCAAACCCGAATCGCACACACTGCTTTTTGTATTGTCAGTGCTTGCCATAGTGCCCCTTGCTGCATTGCTGAGCCACGCCACAGAATCAGTGGCAGCCAAGACCGGTGATGCAGCGGGCGGATTGCTCAACGCGACCCTGGGTAACCTGACCGAACTGGTTATTGCACTGACGGCCCTGGCGGCCGGACAGTACATGCTGGTGAAAGCTTCTATTGCCGGTGCGATAGTAACCAACTCGCTGTTTATGTTGGGTGCGTCTTTTCTACTGGGTGGGCTCAAGTATCACACCCAGGAATTCAACCGGGTAAGTGCACGTATGCAGGCGGGCCTGCTGTTCCTTGCCGCAGTCGCGTTATTGATTCCTTCGGCGGTTTCCCAGGCCGACACAATCAAGGATCCGTCCATTATCCAGTCATTGAGCCTGGGACTGGCGGTACTGCTGATCATCGCTTATGCCCTGAGCCTGCTGTTCTCGCTCAAGACCCACCGCGAGTTGTTTGCCAGCGCAATGCATACCGGAGAGCAAGGCGAAGCGCCCTGGCCGATCCGCCTGGCGTTGGCAACGCTGGCCGGCGTGACGATACTGGTGGCGCTGGTGAGTGAAGTGTTTGTTGAATCGGTACAGCATGCTGCAGTGACCTTTGGCATGAGCCCTGCTTTTGTCGGTTTTATTGTGGTGGCGATGGTCGGTGGTGCAGCAGAAATGGCTTCGGCATTTTCCGGTGCACGTAAAAACCGGCTCGACCTGAGTGTGGGGATTGCGCTTGGGAGTGCAGCTCAGATCGCGCTGTTTGTGGCGCCGGTACTAGTACTGCTCAGTTATGTCATGGGCCCGACCCCAATGGATTTGCAGCTCTGGCCCGGTGCGGTGGTGATGGTGCTGATTGCGGCGCTCACGGCCTCGCTGGTAACTAACAGTGGCCGCTCGACCTGGTTTGTCGGCGTCCTGGTGCTGATGGTCTATCTGATCTTTGCGATGACGCTCTATTTGCTGCCGCCTGCTCAATGACGGCAACCATACAGAGCCTGGTGAACGAGTAATTGTTTCCTAATAATGCTATGTGAAAACGAAAAAGCTCTCGCAAACTGTGGGAGCTTTTGTGCAACACCCGGGATATTAAAACTCACCCTCGCGCGCCATACGCTCCCGCTCCTTACGGTCTTCCTCTTCTTCTTTGGCATCTTCGATAATACGCATCATGGTGGCGATATCGGCCTCGACATTGCTTTGCGCAAATTCGCCGGTGAGTTTGACATTCGGGTGCAGGTTACCGTGCTCAAACAAATCCCAGATTTCTTCGGCGTAATGGGTGACTAATAAATCCGGCGCATATTGGCCGAAATAAGCGGTCATGTTATTCACATCGCGCGCCAGCATCATCTGCGCGTTGTTATTGCCTGCGGCATTGACTGCTTGCGGCAGGTCAATAACCACCGGGCCGTCGCCATCAACCAATACATTAAACTCGGACAGGTCGCCATGGACGAGACCGGCGCAGAGCATGCGCACAATTTCCATCATCATCCTGCCGTGGTATTCACGTGCGGTGTCCGGGTCAAAGGCAACATCATCCAGGCGCGGTGCCGGATCGCCATCTTCATCGACCACCAGTTCCATCACCAGCACCCCTTCCAGGAACCAATGGGGTTTGGGTACGCGCACGCCGGCTTCGGCGAGGCGGTAGAGTGCATCTACTTCGGCGTTGAGCCAGGCATCTTCAGCTTCTTTTTGGCCGTAGCGGGTGCCCTTGGCCATAGCGCGGGCGCGGCGCGAGTTGCGCACAGTGCGGCCTTCCTGATATTGCACGGCTTGTTTGAAGCTGCGTTTGTTGGCTTCTTTGTAGACTTTGGCGCAGCGGATTTCATCGTTGGCGCGCACCACAAAGACTTGCGCCTCTTTGCCGCTCATTAACTGGAACAGGACTTCATCGATCAGGCCATCATCGACTAATGGCTGTAAACGTTTGGGTATTTTCATCGGTGCTCAGGGTCTGGGAAAAGTATCCTGTGCATAATAGCATCCGGATCCCGTTACCGGAAAAAACCCTTATGGGATAAAAAAACAGCGCACCGGATCAGGGTGCGCTGTTTTGGTTGCGAGGCAGGACCTACCGGCTGACAAGGAATGACCAAGCACTAAATCGGTAAGTACTTTTTAAGGAAATTATCCATAGCTTCAAAAGTCTGCTGGCGATCCGGTAAATAATCCAGGTGATGCGTGCCATTTTCAAGTTCTATGTATTCGTAGACTTTGCCTGCATCTTTAAGCGCATCGGCCATCACCCGGCTTTGTACGACAGGCACGACAGAATCATCTTTGCCGTGAATCAACAGGATGGGAACTTTCACCCTTTCGGCCATACGCACAGGCGATGTTTCTTTGAGTTGGTTTTTGTCCTCACCAAATTGTTTGCGCGCCGTATTCCTGTTGGTGAAGTAACGGAAGCTATTGCTCATTTTTACCAGATCCGACATGCCCGCAAAACTGATTGCACATTGGAACAGGTCCGGTGTTTTGGTTGCGCCCATCAGCGCAGCATAGCCACCGTAGCTGGCACCTACAATGCAGACTTTGTTCGGATCAGCAATTTTTTCATCGATCAAATATTTTACCGCGTCTTCCAGGTCATCCTGCATTTCCAAACCGTAACCGCCGACCGCTTGCATCATAAAATCGTGGCCGTAGCCTGATGAACCGCGGAAGTTGGGTTGGAAAACCACATAACCGCGATTGGCCATAAACGTAGAGAACATATCAAAACTTTTGCCGTCTTCGCTCATAGGTCCGCCGTGAGGAAGGATAATAGTGGCAGTAGGCTTGTTGGCAAACGTTTTTGGCAGCGATAAAAACCCTTCCAGTTCCAAACCATCGCGCGCTTTATAAGTGCGCGATTCTTTTTCGACTAACACCTCCTCGGTTAAATCCGGATAGGTGTCGGCAATCGGCACCAGGGATTTGTCATCGCGATCGCCAAATAAATAGGTCCCCGGTTTAATGTTATTGGTGGTAAAGACAAGATATTTGCGCGCGTTGTCGCTCATGCTGCTGATGTAATTGCGCGTGTCGGGCAAGGCTTTATCCAAACCAGCCTGAAAGGCCTTGTACTCCTTATTCCAGAATACGCTTTTGGAGGTGCCGTCATTGTAATAAAGCCCCACGACTTCCTTGAGTGCAGTGGAGTAAATCAAGCGGCCGGTCACGTCATAATTGGGATCGCTTAACACCAATTCTTTGGGATAGCCGGGTTTGGATAAATCCGCTTTAAACAGCGCCTGGCGACCTTCATGATCGGCGAAGATAAATAATTCATTGGGATTATTACCGAAACCGGCAATACCAATATCCGGTTCATCCAGCACTACATATTCCCATGCAACTACCCACTTTTGCGTAGCGGTGTCTAATATTTTATAGGTGACTTTGCGTTTTTTATCATCGTAATGTTCGCCGATGCGCACATTACCGGCGCGATCGGCATACCAGGAGCGAACGCTATTGGAATGTTTTTTTACGCGCGTTAACTTGCCGGTATAAACATTGGCTTTGTAAACCGTTTGATGCATTGGCATCTCGCGATCCACACTCAACAATATATGCTGTGGATCATCGGGCAAAAAGCTGATGACATTATCCTGATATTGACTCACCCAGCCGTCGGCATCCTCATCGGGTTTTACCAGGGTAATCATTTTGCCCGGTTTTTTCGCATCGGTTGCGAGCAGGCGTGTTTGCATATATTTCACGCCGTTGAGCATGCGGCTATCAAAACGCAAACTCATTAGCAAACGATCATCGTTGGCCCAGGTAACCCAATTAAATTTAAATTGTTTGTTGTCGGTTTTGGTGGGATAAAAAGTTTTACCTGTTGCCAAATCAAGCACCATCACCACGGTATTGCCATCGACATTTTTCAACGCCAGCAAATGCGTACCGTCCGGCGAGATTTCTATATCTTCAATAGAGGCGTCTTTATAAAAGGTTTCCAGTGGCAAAGGAGTATGTTTGGCTGTGGTTTCAGCCGCACCGAGTGACTGGATTGGGCAAATTAATGCCAGCAGGCAAAGCCCGCGCAACGAAATAGCCCCTCGTAAATAAGGGAAAGAGAGCAGATGCATACTCGGGTCCTTTGGTTTATTGCTTTATTGTGTTGTTGGGGTTACGGGCAGTTCAACTCCTTGATTTTCGGGTTCCATGAGCGGCTCGCTCTTTTCCGGTCCCTGGCTCAAGCAATACAAAGCTGCATTTGTGCAGTATCCACAAGAATGATTTTGGCGTCAATGTGATCCCCTGCAGGCTTGATAAATATACCCTCATCAAAATTAAGCCTGGTTTAAGTGAGCTTGGTTAACCTGATCAACGTCAAGACACTTTCTATCCACTGATGCAGGAGCTTTACTATGAACACTATCCCTAAATACCTATTGATTGCTGGTCTGTTCACCTTTGTTGGCAGTGTGCAAGCGCGCGATCTCGGCCCGGACGAGGCGCTCAAGCTGCGCGATTCTGGTAGCATCCAGTCGTTTGAAAAACTGAATGAACTCGCCTTGGCACAGCATCCCGGTGGCGTGATCCGCGAAACCGAGTTGGAAAACGAATTGGGCCGCTATATTTATCAACTGGAAGTCGTTGATGCCCAGGGAGTTGAATGGGATCTGGAACTGGACGCCGCTAACGGCCAGATAATGAAAAACCATCAGGATGATTAATCGCTACTCTTTTATAGATCTATTAATGAATCGCATTTGATGCAAACCATTATCCGTACCGCACTTTATGTTTTTCTCGCCGCGCTCACCCTGGGGGTCAGCGCGCGCGACCTTTCGCAAGACGAAGCCCTGCGTCTGCGTGAACAGGGGCGCATTATTCCATTGGAAAAATTATTGGAGCTGGTAGCGCAGCGCCATCCACAGTCCAGCTTGCTCGAAGTAGAGCTGGAAGAAGATGACGATATATATATTTATGAAGTTGAACTCGCTACGAGTGAAGGTGTAGTGCGCGAACTCGAATTTGATGCGCACACCGGAAAAATTTTAAAAGACGAGGAAGACGATTAATGCGTTTATTAATCGTAGAAGATAACGTTGCTCTCGCCGATGAACTCACTGCCGATTTGCAGCGCGCCGGTTATGCGGTGGATTGGTTGGCCGATGGCCGCGATGCGCTCTATCAGGGCGCCAGCGAACCCTATGATTTAATCTTGCTCGATTTGGGTTTGCCCGGTAAATCCGGCTTGGATATTTTACGCGAATGGCGCGCAACTGGAATGAATCGCCCGGTATTAATTCTCACCGCGCGCGATCATTGGGCTGAGCGTATTGACGGTTTAAAAGCGGGTGCCGATGATTACCTCACCAAACCTTTTCATCCGGAAGAATTACAGCTGCGTATCCAGGCACTTTTGCGTCGTGCACATGGGCAAGTCAATCAGCCGCAATTGGATGTGGCGGGATTGAAACTGGACGAGTCTCACCAAACTGTGATTAAAAATGGCGAGCAGATTGAATTAACGGCCGCCGAATTTAGTTTGTTGCGCTATTTTATGTTGCACTGCGGAAAAATTATCTCCAAAAGCCAACTCAATGATCATCTTTACGATGGTGAAACCGAACGCGATTCCAATGTAATTGAAGTACACGTCAATCACCTGCGCAGCAAATTGGGGAAAACCGCGATAGAAACCAAACGTTGCCAGGGCTACCGCTTTATCGGTATTAACAATAATGGTAGCTAGGCAATGATGCGCGCACTTAATTCCATCCAGCAGCGGTTGAGCATCAGTTTAATTACGGTGCTGATTACGGTGGGGCTGGTGTTTGCGCAGATGAGCTTGTGGTTATTTGACCAGGGCCTGCGTCGCTATCTGGAAAACCATTTACAGGATGAAGCGGAATTATTAGTCGCGGCACTCGCGCGCGGTGCCAATGGTATTGAATTGGATCAGCAACATGTTTCCGCCGCATACCATAGGCCTTTCTCTGGCCATTATTTTTGTATTGATTTGGACAAGCAGCAGTGGCGTTCGCGCTCGTCGTGGGATTTTTCACTGCCGGAGCCTGCACAACAGGGCTTGATGCAGGACCTGATTGATGGCCCACAAGCGCAACAGTTATTAATTGTGCGTGCCGACTATCGCCGTTTTGGCAAAAATATTTTGATTGTAGTCGCGCAAGATTACACACCCATGCTCGACAGTTTTCGCCGCGTACAATTAATCGGCGGCGGCATTGGTTTGGGTGCATTAATGTTATTAGTGTTATTGCAACGCTATTTGGTTGCGCGCGCATTGCAGCCTTTAGAGCAAGTGCGCGAGCAAATAGCCCAATTGCAGCAGGGACAGCGCGCAAACCTGGATGCGCAGGTGCCGCAGGAATTGCAGCCGCTGGTGCAGCAAATCAATCATCTATTGAATCACACTGAAGATACGCTCACCCGCTCGCGCAATGCGTTGGGTAATCTCGGCCACGCATTAAAAACGCCGCTGGCAATTTTATTCAGCCTTGCCAATCGCCAGGAATTAAATAGCCATCAGGAGCTGCGCGATAATTTGCGCAACCAACTTACGCATATGCAAGGGCGCATCAGCCGTGAGTTGGGGCGCGCGCGCCTTGCGGGAGAGGCATTGCCCGGCGCTTATTTTGTGTGCGCCGTCGAATTACCGGATTTGATTAATGCGCTCGCGCAAATTCACGGGCGCAATTTAACTATTCATTGGTGGGCAGCAGATAATTTACGTTTGCCTTGGGATCGGCAGGATATTCTCGAATTGCTCGGCAATTTGCTCGATAACGCCTGCAAATGGGCGCAGCAAAAAGTAACGCTCAATATCCAACAAGAAAATACTCATTTTATCTTGACCATTGATGATGACGGTCCCGGTATAGCACCGGAGCTGCGCACGCAGGTATTAAATCGCGGCGCGCGTATTGATGAACAAATTCAAGGGCACGGTTTGGGCTTGGGCATAGTGCGCGATATAGTAGAGCACTGCAAAGGTGAGCTCAGCCTGGGCCAGAGTTCACTCGGCGGCTTGCAGGTTGTAATCCGGCTGCCTGCCCCCAAATCCTGAGCCATTCCCTCTGACGCTTTCCCACAGAAGACAAACTTATGCATGGTATGCACTCCTCCGGTTTATCTGCCCATCCCAATCAAGAAACCCGCACCGCCGATGCCAAAGTAAATCTGCGCCAGAGCATGGCCTATTTGCTGCCTTACTTATGGGACTTTAAAGGCCGGGTCATACTAGCGGTAGTGGCTTTGCTCGCCGCTAAAGGCGCAACCCTGGTGATGCCCTGGGCGCTCAAACATATTATTGATGGTGTAGACCGCAGTATTGCTCCAGAGCTGGTACTGCCCGCTTTTTTTATTTTGTTCTACGGTGCGTTGCGTTTTGGCAGCGTGTTTTTTGGTGAGGTGCGCGATGCATTATTCAGCCGGGTCACTGAACATGCGATGCGTAAAATCGGGCTGCGTGTATTCAATCATTTGCATTCGCTCGAATTGGCGTTTCACCTCGACCGCGCCACCGGTGGTATCAGCCGCGATATAGAGCGCGGCACCAATGGCATCAGTTTTCTGATGCGATTTTTGATGTTTAATATTGTCCCCACGCTGTTTGAAATTTTGATGGTGGCGATTATTTTCGCCGCCGCGTTTTCCATCTGGTACGCGGTCATCACGCTGGTCGCGGTAGCCATTTATGTTGTCTTCACGATATACACTACCGAATGGCGCAATAAATTTGTGCGCGAAGCCAACCAGGCCGACTCATCAACCAGTACCCGCGCGATTGATTCACTGCTCAATTATGAAACGGTAAAATATTTCAATAACGAAAAATACGAGGCTGACACTTACGACACATTTCTCGCCAACTGGGAAACCGC
This sequence comes from Cellvibrio sp., assembly GCA_021323495.1. Lineage (GTDB taxonomy): Bacteria > Pseudomonadota > Gammaproteobacteria > Pseudomonadales > Cellvibrionaceae > Cellvibrio. The sequence continues at coordinate 10,067 of JAJQJO010000079.1, forward strand.
CAAATTAAAGAACCGCATGTCATTGCTCGCACTCAATTCCGGCCAGGCATTGATTATTGCACTGGCGATGACGGCAATGATGTGGATGGCAGCGCAGAGTGTGATCGATAAGGAAATGACCCTGGGTGACCTGGCAATGATCAATGCCTATATGATCCAGTTATTTATCCCGCTCAACTTCCTTGGTTTTGTCTACCGCGAAATTCGCCGTTCGCTTACTGATCTGGAAAATATGCTGGTGCTGTTAAAGCGCAGCCCGGCGATTAGCGATACAGAAAGCGCGCAACCATTACAAGTGAGCGAGGGTGCAATTAATTTCCAGCAAGTGGATTTTGGCTATCATCCTGAACGCCTTATTCTCAAGCAATTCAATTTGCATATTGCAGCGGGCACCAAGGTGGCGATTGTCGGTTCCTCCGGTGCCGGTAAAAGTACCCTTTCGCGTTTGCTCTATCGTTTTTACGATATTGACTCCGGTAGCATCCAGATTGATGGGCAGGATATCCGCAACGTCTCACTCGATAGTTTGCGCCGTGCCATCGCCATAGTACCGCAGGACACGGTGCTGTTTAATACCAGCATTCGCGAAAACATTGCTTATGGCAATCCGCAGGCGAGCGATGAGCAAATTGACCGCGCCATAAAAATGGCACATCTGGAGCATTTTATCAGCAGCTTGCCGCAAGGCGACAAAACCCTGGTCGGTGAACGTGGATTGAAAGTGTCCGGCGGAGAAAAACAGCGCATCGCAATTGCGCGGGTATTGTTGAAAGGCTCACCGATTTTAATTTTTGATGAAGCGACCAGTGCGCTGGATTCAAATTCGGAAGCGGCAATTCTGGATGCAATGCATGAGCTTGCCAGCGGCCATACCACCTTGGTTATCGCCCATCGCCTGTCGACAGTAGTTGATGCCGATCAGATTGTCGTATTGGATGCTGGCGCGGTTATTGAACAGGGCACACACTCACAACTGCTCGCGCGGCAGGGAAAATACGCACAGATGTGGGCGATGCAATTGCAGGAAGAAGATTAATACTTATCAGCCCGGTATTTCACTGTTGGCCGTTTGCCGGTAGTGGCTGGGCGAGAGTGAAAACCAGCTTTTAAATGCGCGCGTAAAATTCGCCTGGTTATTAAAGCCAAGCAAATAAGTAATTTCATTAAGCGATAACCGGGTCGAGCGAATATATGTCTGCGCGAGATTTTTTCGTACCTCGGTTAGTAGCACATAATAACTGGTATGTTCGTCGTTAAGTTTGCGCTGCAAACTGCGGCTGCTCATATGCAATTTATCGGCAACCAGGTTTTCGGATAAATCGCCATTGGGTAATTCCTGATGGATAATATGGCGCACTTGATTGGTAAGGGTGTTATCCACCTGGTGCAAACGGGTCATTAACAATTGGTCCGATAACAATGCAAACTCCGGATCAGCCGTCG
>JAJQJO010000080.1 GCA_021323495.1 Cellvibrio sp.
TTGATAAATAATTGCCAGAAGTCGGCGAGGCGTACACCTAGCGATGGTTTCACTGCCGGAGCAACAGCAGCGGTTAAACCTTTGTAGCGATTGTAATCTTCAGGTGCATATTCTTTGGTGCGAATTACTGTCCAGAGTACGGTGAGGAAGAGTGCACTGGCGCCGATATAAAATGCCCAGGTAACTGTAGGTGCGACTTCGCCTTTTGGCGCAGTATTTTCCAAGCCGATTACATTGGTGAGTACAAACGGCAAGATAGAACCAATCACCGCGCCGATATTAATCAGCAGTGCCTGAATTGAATAACCGAGGGTGCGCTGCTCATTGGGTACCATATCCGCAACCAATGCGCGGAATGGTTGCATGGTCACGTTAAACGCGCCGTCCATTAATGCCAGCATTAATCCGCCAAATAACATGGGTGTAATAAACGCGACAAAGAGCGATGCGTTGGGCATTAACAGCATTCCCGCAGCAGCGGCAATTGCACCGCCGAGAATATAAGGGCGGCGCCGGCCAACACGGTTCCAGGTGCGATCAGACGCGGCGCCGACAATTGGTTGCACTAATAAACCCATAATCGGTGCGGCGAGCCAGAAGAGTGAGAGCGAATGCAGATCTGCGCCCAAATCGGAGAGCACGCGGCTGACGTTGGCATTTTGCAATGCAAATCCAAGCTGCACCCCGAGGAAACCGAAACTGACGTTCCAGACTTGCCAGAAGGGGAGGGTGGGTTGTTTCATCGTGTCGCTGCCTTTGTTATCGATTTATTTGTTTTGTAATTTCATTTCTCGTTCCCAAGCTCCGCTTGGTAATGCATATCCTGGTTAACCATATTTTCTGCGTTAATAAACCAATTCATTTTCTGAAATTAGTGTTCTTGCATTCCATCCAGACTCCCAAGCAGAGCTTGGGAGCGAGGGTGGTGGTAATGTCTATTTCACGTAGCGCGCTTCAGTGCTTGCATTCCTATCCCAGACTTTGCCATCGCTGTAACTGCGCAATAATTTGACGTATTCGGCATGGGTCCAGGCGAGTGGTGTTGCGCCGTTGGTACCTTCGCCGGTTTGATAATTGTAGGCGGTATTACTGCCTACACCATCCCACACCTGTTCGGGCAGCATCATGCCCTGGTTAGCAAATAGCTCCATGGCTTTTACGTAGGTGCTGCGCAATTTTTCCAGATCGATGCTGTTGGTCGTTTGCGCCAACTGCAATTCATAATGGCCGCGCTCACCGGTAAAAATTGGCCAGACGCGCCCGCGCCCTTGGGCGGAATTATTGGCTTCCATATAACCCATACCGTTGCTCAGGTCTTCACCATAACCGTCGATACCATAGCGGCGCCAACCGGGAAAACTGCCTTCAAATCCGGGGAAGGTAAATTCATATTTGGTGCGCAATAAATCGGGCAATTTTACGTTGTCGTATTCGGGCAGGGTTTCGAGAATTTTTGCATCGTTAGCGGCACGCACACCGTAGCGCACCAATTCCAAAAATCCACCGTCGATAACTTGTGATTCATCGCTAATGGTTTGTGCGTTGCTGGTACCCAGCGCCAGGTGATCGTTTGGATCTTCATTGGCGTTGATGCGCAAATAATAATTACCGTTGCCTCGTTCACCGGTGAGTGAGCCAGTAGTGGTGTAAGTATGTGCTTCCAATTCGCTGGAATATTTATCGGCCGCTGCCAAATAGCGTGCAGCACCTTCCGGATCACCGGCATGGGTTGCTATATCGGCTGCCGAAACCAAACCAGCGATAATCGCAGCCGTAGTCGATGGTGAATAGCCTTGCTGCTCTTCCCAACGCTCCTGCTGTGTGTAGGGTGGTTTGATGGTGGTGTCGTTCCACAGGATTTTCACTGCGCCACCATCCGCTAAAAAATTCGCAGCGGGTTTAAGCATTTTGTTGTACCAGCTGGTGATTTCCGCATCACTCAACACACCTTCTTTCCATAAACGCCAGCCGAGCATAATCGGCATACCGGTTTGGTCGAGTTGTACTCCGACCCATTCAGGTTGGCCATCGACGTGGGTTTTTTGCAAAAACCAACCGGGTGTGCCGCTGTAACCGGCAATTTTTTCGTTAGCTTGTACTTGTTCAAGATATTCAAACGCGACGCGCGGCGACTGGGTATCGCCCAATGCCAACAAGGCCATGGCGACCTGATAAAAATCGCGCGGCCAAACTGCTTTGTATCCAGTTGCCGATTTTTCTGCGGATTTTTGATCGCCCCAGGGATTGGATAGCGAAGCGATAAACGCGCCCGCGTGGGTTTTATCTTCCTGCGCTTTTAATACCATGGCGCTGGTGTAGAGTAATTTCCCCCCATCGGTTGCAGTTGCCGATAATTTTTCCAGCGCGGGCAGCGATTGTAAGAAATCCTGCCAGCCAATGGCATCGCCGTCGCCGTTATACTGTGCCAGCACTTTTGGATAACCCTTGGCCAATGTTTTTTCTGCGGCGGCAGTACTTTCTGCTGCGTTTTTACCAAAGCCCAATACCAAATCCCACTGCGCATTATCGCTGGCTTTCATCGCTGGCAATTGCAAGGTAAAAGCGACATTACCTTTATTTCCGCCGGTGGTGGAATAAGCCCTGGTGAGTGAACCGCTTTGTTTAACTTCACTGATACCATCGGATACACCTTCAAAACCGACGGCACTTTGCACAACAGGCGCAGTGGTTTTTAACGTCATGCTACTCGCGCCCTCGGTTGCCGTCCACACACCATTGTTGAAACTGGCGCTGTCATTGCTGCCGGTATTGGCGATCGCCGGATTCACGTATACGTAAGGAGTAATATCATCAGCCAGTGCGTGGAAGTACACGCGCATCATCAAGCTTTGGGAATCGGGATCAGTAAAAATATGTTTTTCAATTTCATATTTTCCGTCTTTATCTTTATTCACTATTTTATAAGCGAGGGATTGCGGGCGGCCTTGTGCATCGGTGGTTAAATATTCGACGGTGGAGATAGTATCTTTCTTTTCTTCATCGAGAAAATTTGCGCCCTTGATAAAAAATTGCAGCTCTTGCAATTGCGCTTCATGAATCAAGCCATACATAGTTTCCGTAAGCACACCTTGGGCGACAGAAAACCAGACTTTGGAAATAGTGCCACTCGCGCCCGCATCACTATAGGTGCCGTTAGTATATTGTTCATATGAAGTACCTATGCCGGTTTTGCCCGCATAAGCCCATAGCGATGGCTTGCCCGGCGCGCCAGGCGCAACTGCATCAGCGCTTGTCGATGAACGATCAGAGCAGGCTGATAACAGCAAACCGCTGACCATTAACGTGAGTAAATTTTTTTTCATGACAAGCCCCTCGTAGAACGTAGAAGTATTATTTGTATTTTTTTGACTGGCGCGCTGACAAAGCCTATGTTGCTCTTTGCTATAAGCTCCGGCCGTCATAGCAGAAATGACTATTTCGATACCTTAGGGCTTGGCTAAACTGATCACAAGGGCGTGCATACGTATTCAGTTTGCATACGTATGCAGTCAAGACTAGTCCATATTTTTTGCGCCGCGCCAAATATCAACTGCTTATGAATACGTATTCTATGGCTTTTGCAGTGTCAAAATCCGCGTCGGTGGCTTGCATACGTATGTAGTCACTTGGCGAAAAAATGCAGCTCGCGTATGTTGTCCATACGCAGTCTGGATGCCGGTGTAATGGTATCCGTGAGATCAATAACAAGAGATTCAGTTAAATGACAATAACTCCCTGGTGGCGCGGTGCAGTGGTATACCAGGTATATCCGCGCAGCATGATGGACGCCAATAACGACGGCATCGGCGATATCCCCGGCATTATCAGCAAACTTGATTACATCGCGAGCCTGGGAGTGGATGCGATTTGGGTTTCGCCTTTTTTTAAATCGCCCATGAAAGATTTTGGCTATGACATCAGCGATTATCGCGATATCGATCCTATTTTTGGCACGCTCGCTGATTTTGATGAATTAATTTCCAAGGCACACGGACGCGGGATCAAAATAATTATCGACCAGGTGTTGAGCCATACATCTGACCAGCACGCCTGGTTTATGGAGAGCCGTGAATCCCGCACCAATCCAAAATCCGACTGGTATGTGTGGGCTGATCCGCAACCCGATGGCAACCCGCCCAATAACTGGCTGGCTATTTTTGGCGGTTCGGCGTGGGAATGGGAGCCGCGTCGCTGCCAATATTATTTGCATAACTTTTTAAAGTCGCAGCCGGATTTGAATTTCCATTGCGATGCTGTGCGCAAGGAAATATTGGACGAGGTGGAGTTCTGGTTAAAACGCGGTGTGGACGGCTTGCGTTTGGATGCGATTAATTTCTGTTTCCATGATAAGGAATTACGTTCCAATCCGGTGAAGCCGGAAGAAGAGCGTAAAGGGCGCGGATTTTCCGTGGATAATCCTTATGCCTTCCAAAAACATATTTATGACAATACGCGCCCCGAAAATATCGCATTTTTGGAAAGCCTGCGCGCGTTAATGGATCGCTACCCCGGCACTGTAACCCTCGGTGAAATTTCTGCTGACGACTCGCTCAAAACCATGGCGGAGTACACTGAAGGTAATTCGCGTTTGCATATGGCCTACAGCTTCGAGTTGTTGGTAGATAAATTATCCGGTTCTTACATTCGCGAAACAGTTGAAACGCTGGAGAAAAATTTATCTGAAGGTTGGCCCTGCTGGTCAATTGGCAACCACGATGTGGTGCGTTTTATGTCGCGCTGGGGCGGCAAGCAGCAATCGCCACAGTTGGCAAAAACGCTCAATGCACTTTTATTATCGTTGCGCGGCAGTGTGTGCAGTTATCAAGGCGAAGAGCTGGGATTAACAGAAGCGGAAATTAAACAGCACGAATTGCAAGATCCCTACGGCATCACTTTTTGGCCACGTTTTAAGGGCCGCGATGGTTGCCGCACACCTATGCCGTGGAGCCATACTGAAGCGCACGCCGGTTTTTCCCGGGCGCATACCTGGTTGCCAATTCCGGCGGCCCATAAAGAGCAAGCAGTGAGCCTGCAAGACGGTGATGCTAATTCTATACTCAATGCCTATCGCAAATTTATGCATTGGCGTAAACAGCAGCCGTGCCTTCGATTGGGTGATATCAGATTTGTTTCTGCTGCCGAAGACCATTTGGTATTTGTGCGCAATCTTGGCGGCGATGCGCTCTTGTGTGCATTTAATTTTTCAGCCAGTGCGCAAACTATTTTGCTCGATGCCAATTATCAATTGGAAGCGACACAGGGGCACGGTTGCTATTCAGTATCAATGAATGGCGACAACCTGGCTGTTCCGGCCTACGGAGCACTAATTTCGCGCATGGTGTAAATTTGGTTTGTCTTTTTATTGTTTTATCTTGTTCCTTTCATGGTCTCGTTTTTTTTGTCTGTTGTTATGGTCTCGCTTTAAGAGGGCTTTATGCCCTCTTTTTTTAACCTTCTGTTTTCCCTCCCTTTATTTCCAACTGCGCTTTAAATAATTTTGTTTATTTGATTTCCGTTGTTCAATCGCTGGATTGGAAAAATTAATCAACTAGGCTTACAGCTAGGTACGCACACGCAGACAGGTTCCGCTATGGAATGTGATTGCATACGTATGCGGTGCTTTGAATACGTATGCATTCTATTGTGAGGTTGGCGCACTAAGGCCTACTATCATTTCAACGACAGAACCATTCTGTTTACGCATATTGCGTAGGGGGAGGGTCGTTTACGCACTATGTTAAAAATAATAGCTATACCTCCGCGGAGAGAAAAATTCATGAAAAAGCACAAGTTTAATCACATGCTCGCATTGGCCGCCACTATGGCGCTGGTGGCGGGCTCTCAAGCTGTTTACGCACAAAATGCTGGCCAGGAAGTTGAAGAAGTTACTGTTACCGGTTTCCGCAGTACTGTTGTTAACGCAGTTGATGCAAAACGCAATGCCGACACAGTAGTCGATGTGGTTGATGCCGGTGCGCTGGCTTCTCTGCCGGACCAATCCATTGCCGATGCATTGGGTCGTATCCCGGGTGTTACTACCGTGCGCGATTCCGGCCAATCATCGCAATTAAACATTCGCGGTATGAATGGTGACTTTATCCAGACCACCCTGAATGGCCGCGAGCAAGCATCAACCTCGGGTTACACCGAAAGCACACGCTGGATGGCATTCGATCAATATCCAGCAGAGTTGATTACCCAGGCGGCGGTTTATAAATCACCCAAGGCATCGCACATCGAAGGTGGTGTTGCTGGTCTGGTGGATCTCAAAACCATTAACCCGCTCGATTCAAACCAGGAACACAGCTTTAACGCCAGCGCGCGTATGTCCTATAACGACGGTGCTGATGCAGTGGGTGCGGATGAATATGGCAATCGCTTTAGCTTGTCCTACCAGGGCAAGTATATGGACGATATGCTCGGTGTAGCCCTGGGTTATTCTCACCTGGAGCAACCCAATAGCTTTACCGGCGCACGCGCCGGTGCTGATGCACAAATCGGTTACGACACTACCGCTGACTACAACGGCGATGGCGCAAACGATGCGCGTGCGCGTGCATTCCAATGGCAAGCTGGTACGGGTGACGACACGCGCGACGGTTACCTCGCCACTATCGTGTTCAAGCCAACCGATAACCTGAAAACCCAGTTCGATTATTTCCGCTCTGAATTTGACCGCAATGATTTGCGCCACGGCATTACCGTGGGCGGTTTGCAAAATCCCAGCACGTTTAATCTCTCGGGCACTTCGGTCGGTAATAATGTAGTGAATGACGCTACCGTCACCATTACCGATCCAACCGCTGGCGGCATTGATGGCAGCCCCTGGTTTGAAGCGCGTAGCGAAGACCAATCCACCAACGCGGACACCGACAGCTACGGCTTTAATGTTGAGTGGGACATCAATGACGATAACAAGCTGACCTTTGATATCTCCCGCAGCGAAGGAACCAAAACCCGTAAAGACCGCATTGTGTCTATGCACGCTTATGACTTGACCAGTGATGGCAGCGGCAATCTGCTTACCTGGGAAGAAGCTGCTGGCCAGTCCTTCACCTATGTGGGCAATGGCGATGGCATTCCGGATGCAAGCTTCGGCGGTGTTGATTTTACAGACGTGGGCAAGATGCGTTTGTCGCGCTACGAAGAATATCCACATGAATATACCGACAAGGTAGATAGCGCCAAAGTGGATTACAAACTGAATCTGGATTGGGGTGTGCTCGCATCCCTCGAAGCCGGTATGCGTGTGTCCGAGCGCGATTTTGATTCGCAGCGCGGTGCATTCCTCTATGGCAGCCGCGATGGCCAATACAATGGTTATTGTGCCGACAATATGACCAGCGGCGCAGCGGCGATCGACTGTATGCCACAAGAGCTGGATGGTTTTGTTGATGTGCAGTCTGTTACCGGCGCGCCTGACCATTTGGTAGTGACCGATATGGATGGCCTGGCTACCAGCATCTTTGGTGCCGGTAATTATCAAGGTAAACAAGTATTCAGCCGCGATTGGACTTTTGTAGAGTCAGGCCTGCTGGAAGAAGATGTTAACGCCTATTACTTAATGGCGAATATCGAAGCAGAGCTGGGCAGCGTAGGCCTTACTGGTAACTTCGGTGTACGCTATGTTGAATCGGATGTTAAATCCAGCGGTGTGCAAAACGTCGGTGCCGGCAACGGCATACCTATCACCGATGACGTCGGCGTTACCCAGGACAATTACGATTACGTCACCTACGGTCCTGAGTTCACCGACACCTTGCCGGCGTTGAACCTGAACTTTGCCATCACCGATGACGACATAGTGCGTTTCGCCGCCGCAAAAGTAATGAGCCGTCCTCCGGTTGGCCAATTAAAAGGGGGTGCAGGTTCATGGAACAGCACCAACAACGCGGGTGAAACTGAATACAACGTGTGGACCAAAGGTTCCCCTTACCTTGATCCATTCCGCGCTAACCAATTTGATCTTTCTTACGAACATTATTTCGAAGAAGGTGACGCAGTGACTGCCGCGGTATTCTGGAAAGACATTGAGAGCCTGGTGGAAAAACAATTCATTGCGGCAGGTGAAGCTGATTTTGATGCGCTCGGTATCGAAGTTCCTGCTGGTATGGTTCCCGGTGCATTTGAAACCTACGTCAACAATGACAAGGGTGGTTATATCCGCGGTTTTGAATTAGCCGCAACCGATACCTTCACCAACTTGCCGGGCGTCTTTGCCGGTCTGGGTGTAACGGCCAGCTACTCCTACACTGAAAGTGAGACAGAAATTGCTGGCGGTAACCTCTATGGTCAAAGCCTGCCGTTGCCCGGTCTGTCCAAAAATGTGTGGAGTGCAACTGGCTTCTGGGATATCGGCAGCTTCAGTACCCACGTCAATGTCCGCTATCGCGACGAGTATATTTTGAATATGCCAATTCCCGGCAGTTCAACACCCGTGCAAGCGAAAGAGTACACCACAGTAGACGCACAGGCTTCCTACGGCTTTGAAAACGGTATTGAGATAGTCTTCTCCGTGAACAACCTGACGGATGAGCCTAACGTTATCTCCTACAGTCAGGATGCCGCTCTGGGTGAATACAAAGAGTTTGGCCGTCAGTACTACATGGGCATTAACTATAAGTATTAATCACTTATACCGGGCAGCGATGGTGTAATCCTGCCCGTTCCAAAATCGCCCGGTAAGTGTTGCTTGCCGGGCGATTTTGTTTGTGTGAGATGAGTATTAATGAACAAAAAAATACCGACTAGACTCAAATAAGCTTTTTCCTATAACAAACTGGTTACTGAAATTTTATTTGGCAAAACAAGTCGATAAAAAATGATTCCAAAAAAGAGATCTCCCCATGAGTAGCAGTAACAAACGTATCGTCATTTTAGGTGGTGGCACGGCCGGTTGGATTGCCGCCAATTTGATGGCAACCCACTGGCAGCAACAGGGATTTGAAATCACTCTGGTAGAGTCTCCCGATATTGGCATCATTGGCGTCGGTGAAGGTTCAACGCCGCCCCTGCGCGGATTTATGACTGCTATAGGCGTGCAAGAATCCGAATGGATGTACGAGTGTGGCGCCACCTACAAGGTCGGCATTACTTTCAAAGATTGGTCCACCAAACCCGGCTTCTCCCATTATTTCCATCCGTTTGTTTCCCAACCCGATGAATTCACCGCGCCCGCTTTTTTTTACAATAGTTTTTTGCGTCGCAAAGGCATCAACCTTGAAGGGCATCCCGATCATTTCTTTTTAGCAACGGAATTGGCAAGGCAAAAACTCGCGCCTGTTGCACCCGACAATTTTCCTTTTGAAATTAATTACGGCTATCACTTTGATTCTGCTCTACTGGGTAAATTTCTCGCGCGTGTCGCCGCGCGCAAAGGGGTGAAATACCAGCAGGCGACGGTGAACGAAGTAGTGCTCGATGGGCAGGGTAATATCGATTATTTAAAATCTGCCGAAGGCCAGATAATCAAAGCCGATTTTTATGTGGATTCCACTGGCTTTCGCAGCCAATTATTGCAGCAGGCGTTGAAGGTTCCCTTTATCAGTTGTGCCGACAGTTTATTTAATGATTCCGCGGTGGTTTTCCCTACACCGCAAACCGACAATGTTGAAGTACAAACCATTGCGACTGCATTAAAAAATGGCTGGGCCTGGACCATTCCGCTCACGCATCGCGTCGGCAACGGTTATGTCTATAGCGCGCGCTTCTGCAGTAAAAACGATGCCGAAACCGAATTCCGCCAGCATTTGGGTTTGCTGGATGCCGACGTTGAAGCGCGCCATTTGCAATTTAAAGTGGGGCGCGCCGCTGAGCACTGGGCCAAAAACTGCCTCGCCGTTGGTTTGTCGCAAGGATTTATTGAACCATTGGAAGCTACGGCATTGGATATGGTGCAAGAGACGGTGGTGCGTTTTATCGAGGCCTATAATCGCGGCAATTTTACTGACCAGCATCGCGCTGAATTTAATCATCGCATCAGCACCCGGTTTGATGCGGTGCGCGACTATATTGTCTGCCACTACCGCATCACCTCGCGCACTGATACCGAATACTGGATTGAAAATGGCCGCAACGAAAAAATTTCCCCGTCGTTGCGCGCGATCCTCGCTTCCTGGGTGGCGGGGAAAAACATTACCGACGAATTGGAAAAACAAAAGCTGGATGCCTACTTCCCCAACGTTTCGTGGAATTGTTTGTTAACCGGCAAGGGGCTTTATCCATTGCAAGAGCAATTGGTACAGGGCAATGAAATGGCCAATAAATACGATGTGGCCAAGCTGCAAAAATTTATCCAGGGTTGCGCACTGAACTTTAAGCCCCATCGCGAACAATTGGCGGTGTTGGCCCAGGCCGCGCCAGAGCTCGCCACGCTTTAATTGTTGGGGTGAATTTTAACCGCTTTAATCAGGGTTCTTGTTAGCAGTAATGAATAGGAAATTTATGATGATTAATATTTTGTCGCGCGTATTGATAGGTGCATTGATAACCATTGGTTGCACACCTTTGTACGCCGCCAGTTTCAGTCAAGCCTCACCCAATGGCGAGATTATTTTCTCGGTAGATGATGACGCGGGTGTACCAAGCTATTCGGTGAAATATCGCGGTGCCGAGGTAATCCAGAAATCCCGGTTGGGTTTGGAGTTTAAAGACGTGGATGGTTTTGTGCGTGATTTAAAAATCATTGCAGACAAAACTTCATCCAGTGATAGCACTTGGGAGCAGCCCTGGGGCGAACAGCGGGTGATGCGTGATCACCATAATGAATTACTGGTGACATTTACCGGCATTAACAATGCAAAAAAAACCATGAACCTGCGCGTGCGCGTATTTGATGATGGCTTGGGTTTTCGCTATGAAGTGCCTGACCAAAAAGGCTTGGCACCGGCAAAAGACAAATACATCGAAATTATCGATGAAAAAACCGAATTTGTGATTCCCACCCCGGACAAAACAACTGCATGGTGGATTCCCTCGCGCAACTGGAACCGCTACGAATTTTTATATCGCACCACTGCGTTAAAAGAGCTGGACCGTGCCCATACGCCGTTCACCTTTAAATTGCCATCGGGGGTGCATTTCAGTATCCACGAAGCTGCGTTAACGGATTATGCGGCAATGACGCTAGACCAACAGCGCGACGGTGTTTTAAAAGCCGATTTAACACCCTGGTCCGACGGTGTGAAAGTAAAGACCAAACCTGGTTTCCAATCATCATGGCGCACAATCCAAATTGCCGCTAACGCTTCGGGGTTGATTAATTCCGGCTTGATTTTGAATTTAAACGAGCCGAATAAGTTAGGCGATGTGAGCTGGGTAAAACCGGGAAAATATATCGGCATCTGGTGGGGTATGCATGTGGGAAAAAATACCTGGGGCTCCGGCCCAACCCATGGCGCTACTACGGAAAATACCAAACACTATATGGATTTTGCCGCGCGCTATGGTTTTGACGGCGTGCTGGTAGAAGGTTGGAATGAGGGCTGGGACGG
>JAJQJO010000422.1 GCA_021323495.1 Cellvibrio sp.
TTTTTTAACCATAGAGATGGTTAATTAAGCAGGCATCGAACAAGCATCAAAATGATAATTTATGGCTAAAATCTCGCCTTAATGTGCGTGAATAAAAACCAAAAATAGTGGAACGATCGCCCCCTATAATTGCGCCTGATAATTCTTTATGCTTGATATGGGTCACCTTCCGCCCAGGACGGTAGCCCTAATAGATCGTCGCCAGGGGTTTGGGGCAACTGCATGCTAATCGCACACATTCAAATAATGCCATTTTTCACAGATACATTATAAATCGGGTGATTCCGTAGGCTATCGAAACGGAAGGACCATTTATTTTTAAAAGGAAAATAAAAACCATGATCGAAGATCTAAAGACCGAAAAATTCCAGGAGGAGGTTTTCCCGCTTGAATTAGAGGAAGTTGCAAATCGGCGAGCCAATTGCACCGCAAGCAATACCAATAACCCTCTGCAAAATAAATTTACTACTGACAACAATTTGGTCGGGCTTGCTTGCTCTGGCGGAGGGATTCGCTCTGCATCGTTTTGTTTAGGTGTTATTCAATATCTAATAACCCAAAAGTTATTTTCTAAAATTGATTATCTATCTACCGTATCAGGCGGTGGCTATATCGGCAGCTGTGTCAGTGCATTGGCAAAAGACAACCCTGAAAACCTGAACTTGTTAACCGATAAAAATGGCCGCAATGAACCAGACGCACTTAACCATATCCGCAATTACAGCGAATATTTACGTGCGGGCGGATTTATGAATGGTTTTAGAACGCCTATTCTTTTTATTGAAGGGGTTTTACGCAGTATATTGACCTTTTTCCCACTGATCATTTTGGCAGTATTCGTCACAGAACTGTTTTTGGAAGTCATTGGCCGGTTCAGTGCTGGAATTCAATTTTTCTTTCCTTTACTGGTAGGCATTTTGCCTTTAGCCACCGGATTTATACTCCGACCTATTTTCAAGGATAAGCTGACCTGGAGCGGACGCGATAATGCTGATGCGCGGTTAGTCATCTATACCGTAATTGCACTCACGGCAATTTTTTCCATTCCTTTGCTGCACTTTTTACGAACCGTCGTCGGTTACAATGCCACAGCGCTGCTGAATGAAATCAATAGTTTTGCACAGGCTAACGCCGATAGCATTGCGATTGCTGGCGGCTTATTACTGCTTATCTTTATTGTTGGATATATTAAGCTGCGCGCAAAAATGATCCTTATTACCAGTAGTTTATTAGCGCCGGTACTGCTAATTTTGATGTATCTATTCTTTTGCATCCAGGCAGTAAATTCTCCTTTCAGCTATGACCTGGGTGAGTCCACCCAACCCACGGCGGGTTCGGATCATACAAGTGATGCATCATCTTTTCTGAAGGATTATAAACAGATCATTGCCAAGGATCCGCTTGTATTTGACGAGCAAACGGCGACCGAAATACAAAGTCATCTGGTTCCAATACTTAATAAAAAATACATCGATACCAAGGGCTGCAGGGTGACCTCGTATGATCGGGATAACATTCATTTTTCCTGCCCACCGGTAAATTGGAATGACTTTTTCACAACCGAGAAACATCCACAAATCGATATAGCTATCGCTAATGAGTGGAGCCTTGGTTTTATACTGCGCCAGTTAGGCGGGGAGAAATTGGCTGCTGCATTAAGGCAGCCAGAAGACAAAAAGATGTTGCGTATTAGTCAATTGCAATTATCGCGCGGCCATGCCGAATGGTGGATTTATTTAATGGGACTGGCGGTTTGGCTGTATAATTTTCTATTCATTAGTATCAATCGTTTTTCCTTGCATCCTTTTTATCGCGACCGATTAAGCCGTACTTTCCTGATTACCCAAAAGGATGGCAAGCTGGCTCCTGCTGATGATTTAAAAATGAGTGAACTTAACGGACCAAAGAGCACGGCGCCTTACCACATCATTAACACTACCCTTAATTTACAGGGCAGCACCAATCCCCAATTGCGTTCCAGACGATCGATACCTTTTATTTTAACCAAGCGTTTTTGCGGCAGTGACTTTACCGGTTATTGTCCGACAAGCGCATTGGAAGCAGCAGATAAATCTTTTAATTTTGGTGCGGCTGTGGCGATTTCGGCTGCCGCGGTTTCACCCAATATGGGCGTGGGAACCATAAATCGATTAAGATTTTTATTAACCCTGTTAAATTTGCGCCTGAATTATTGGCTGCCGAACCCCTGCAGATTTGACCAGGAAAATGCCAAATATAATTTCCGTTTCAGGCCGCCTGGGCTTCCCTATCTGATCAGGGAAGCATTCGGATTTACCAGTGAACGCACACCTTATATAAATTGTTCCGATGGCGGGCATTTGGAAAACCTTGGGGTATATGAACTCCTTAAACGCCAATGCAAAACAATTATTTGTATTGATGCGGAAGCAGATCCCACCATAGCATTTGCAGGCCTTATTACCTTGCAGCGGTACGCCGCCATTGATTTCGGTATCAATATCAAACTGAACGTAGCATCTATACGGCCCACTGACGGCCTATCAGCCAGTAATTTTTCGGAGGGGACGATTGAGTACAGCAATGGCGAAATTGGACGATTGCTGTATTTAAAGCTGGCATTTACTGGCCGGGAACAGGAATATTTGCATTACTACAGACAAATGAATCCACACTATCCCCATGAAGCAACCAGCGATCAATATTTCGAAGAGACACAATTTGAGGTCTATCGCGCACTGGGAAACTTTGTAGCAATTTCTGCTGCGGATAATATCAATAATTTATTGCGATGAACTTTAAATAAAGAGCGATCTGACCGGGCAATGGCAATCGACTCAATCATTGTGTGTCGAAATACAGGGGAAAATTGTGGACCAATGTGCTCAACCCGACCTGCTGCCAATCGAAGAAGCTTTGGCCCGCATTTGTGGCCAACTGCATCCGGTGCGGGAAACGGAAACACTTCCGCTCCAGGATGCGTTGGATCGCGTACTTGCATCGTCGATTGCAGCACCGATTAATGTACCCGGTGGCGACAATTCGGCGATGGATGGCTACGCATTGCGCGCGGAAGATTGCGCCGGAAACTTGCATTTGATTGGCCAATCGCTGGCGGGCCATCCCACTAACACAAGTACCTCAATCAGGTGAAAACATTCGTCGGGCAGGTGAAGACATTAAAAAGGGCAATGAGGTGATAGCCGCAGGTCACCGTTTGACTGCGTTGGATATTGGTTTACTCGCTTCACTCGGGTTGGCGCAGGTGAACGTAATG
>JAJQJO010000423.1 GCA_021323495.1 Cellvibrio sp.
AGAAATTCCCAATTCCGCCTGGATCTGGTCGCAAAGTCCAACCCAGATTGCCTATCAGGGTTTGCCCGTTGGCCGCCAAATCCAGTTAAAGGCTGATGATGTTGAAGCAATTAAAAATAATGTTCCCAGTGTCGGTAGGATTTATGCCCAAAACAGTGTGGGTATATGGGGTGGCTCACCGGCCTATACCGTTTACAAAAAAAATAACGGTAGTTTTTCTATCCAGGGCACACATGCTGGAATGGCCAGCATTCATCAACAAAAAATACTGGAAGGCCGTTACATCAACGAAATAGATGATGCAAAACGGCGCAAGGTGGCGATCATCGGCACGCGCGTGAAAGACGTGTTATTCAAGCAGGGTGAAAGTCCCATCGGCGCTGACATCACCCTGTCCGGAATCAGCTTTCAGGTCGTGGGCGTTTATAAATCCAGCTCCACAAATCCGAACAGTTCGGAAGAAGAAAAAATTTATATTCCCAATGACACATTGCGCTATGCGTTTAACCAAGTGGATTGGGTTGGTAGTTTTGTAATAATTCCGCAACCGGGTATACATGCGTTGGTGGCAGAAGCGGATGTAAAAAAATATTTGTACGAGCGCAATAAAGTCGACCCCAATGATGTGGGTGTATTCGGCAGTTTTAATTTGCAAAGCGAGTTTGACAAAATTTACGGCCTGTTCACTGGCATCAACGTATTTAGCTGGGTGGTTGCAATTGGCACCATCATGGCGGGCGCGATAGGCGTAGGCAACATTATGTTGATCGTTGTTAAGGAGCGCACGCGTGAAATTGGTTTGCGCAAAGCCTTGGGTGCAACCCCCGCGTCAATTGTTGGCATGATTGTGCAGGAATCCGTTTTTATAACGGCGATTGCCGGTTATTTCGGATTGGTGATGGGAGTGCTTTTATTGGAAGGCATTAATAAATTAATGGAAGCCAATGGTGGCAGCGCCGGAATGTTTCGCAATCCTGAGGTAGATTTCAATACTGCGATTAGCGCCGTAGTAGTATTGATAATTTCTGGCTTGTTAGCCTCGCTCATGCCTGCCGCAAAAGCAGCGGCAGTAAATCCGATAGTAGCGCTGCAAGATGAATAACATTTTTCGCTAACATATTAACCACTCAATTATTCAGCAATCGTAAGAAGGACACCATGAAAAAGTTTATCTGGTACGCAGTTTTGGGTTTGATCGCTGTTGTGTTCATCGGCACAGCAGTGTTTCTTTATAATAAATCCCAGGCAAAACCCGTCATCTATCAATCGGATGCGGTATTCAAAACCACTATTGTGAAAAAGACGGTAGCGGTGGGTAAAGTTATTCCACGCCGTGAGGTGGAAATCAAATCGCAGGTATCCGGTGTAGTGGAGAAACTGTATGTCACTGCGGGCCAAAGTGTGAAGAAGGGGGACATAATCGCCAAGATCACCCTTGCACCTAACATGGTGATGCTAAACCAGGCAGAGTCGCAATTAGAGACCGCCAAACTCAACTTGCAAAACGCAACCGATGAATACGGCCGCCAGAAAAAACTATTTGCAGAAAAATTAATTTCCGCCTCCGAGTACAACAAATTTATGCTGACGTATGATTTGCAGCGCGAGGCGGTGACCTCGGCGGAAAATAACTTGCTGCTGATGAAATCCGGAGCCACCAAAAAATCCGATAAGGTCTCCAACATGATCCCCGCTACCGTTACCGGGATGGTGCTGGATATCCCCTATAAGGAAGGTGCTTTTATTGTTGAAACCAGTTCTTACGGTTCGGGAACAACGGTTGCCACTTTGGCGGACATGAACGATATGATTTTTGAAGGTATGGTGGATGAATCGGAAGTAGGCAAAATCCGCGAAGGCATGGAATTGGTATTGGATGTGGGTGCACTGGAGGGCGAACCCTTTACCGCGATCCTCGAATATATTTCACCCAAGGGTGTAACTGACCAGGGCACCATTAAATTCCAGATTCGCGCAGCGGTGAAACTGAGCGAAAAATTATTCTTGCGTTCCAATTACAGCGCTAACGCCGACATCGTATTGGACAAAAAGGAAAATGTGCTGGCGATCAACGAAGGCAATTTGATCGTGGAAGAAAAAGCCCAATTTGTTGAAATCGAAACCGGCCCACAAATATTTGAGAAACGCCCGGTAAAAACCGGCATTTCCGATGGCATCAATATCGAAATCCTGGAAGGTTTGAAAGACGGGGATAAGATTAAACACCGATAGTTCTCGCGTATGACTAAAGCCATGGTTAACATGGCTTTAGTCTCGATTATTATTAGCGTTTCATCGCTTCGAACATTTTCAATTCCCAAGGCCGCATCGCTAATAGCAATCCCATATGCTGGCGTTTATCCAATGGCAATTTTGCATCCGCCTGGTTCAAGGCAGCCGCTTCCTGGGTTAATTGGTTTAAACGGTTTTTAATAATGGCCGCTGATGCCGCCGAGTAGCTGCCACGCATATAAAACCGGAACGCTTGTTCCTGGCTAAAATCCCCTTCCATAAATTCCACAATGACATCGCGATTCATAAAACGCTCCAGCGGCCCACCGGGAATCCAACGAAAATTCTGTGCGATCAGCAGTTTGTATTTATTGCCGGGCAATAGCTGCAGCATTTTTAATTTGTCCAGTCGCGCCAGCAAGCGGATACATTCATGTTCGCTGATGTGGTAATGGGTAATCATGTCGTTAAACGACCAGCCATCACGCGCGCAAACTGCCACTAACAATAATTTTTTATCGCCGATTAGTTCCTCTTCCTGCTCCCGGGTCAATTGTGCGAGACGATGTTCCTTTTGGGTATTGAGCAAAAATAAATCCGACAGGCTCAGTTCCAATAGCCCGCAAATTTGCTCGAGCCTTTCCAACGTAAAACTCTGGTTGGAAAAAATGCGCTTGATATTGGCTTCACTTAAATCCAATGCCTTGGCTAAATCCCGATAAGTGATATTGCGGGCTTTGAGCAGTTGTTTAAGGGTATCGCACAGGGTCGTAATTTGGCTCACAGTAGCGGATTCCAGAAGAGTGATTGGCAGCAGTTTACCTTAACCGGAAAAGCTGCAGCCAATTCATCGCCACTCAACTAGCCATCAGCTCCATAAAATAAATAGTCGTAGCGCCTTCAAAACCAGAGTCGGTGCCGAGTAACAGCCAGATGTTCCCTTGTTCATCCGCGCTGGTTGAGTAAGCACCTTTTTCAGTGATCAGTGTTTTCTTCATATAACTGGTATCAGCGGCACCACACTCGCGGCTGTTGGCAAAATCACCGGCTAGGATCGCATCGCTACCGCCAGTAGCCTGATTTCCTTTGTCCCAATTAAGCAATAAAAACCCCGTGCCATCATCTACTGCCTTGGGTTGGTTTTTTGTAGCCCCCACTTTAATCCAGACACTATTGCCAGGCGATCCGCCAATACCTACACAGTTATTTTGTGCATTGGTGCCGAAGGTTACTTTGAAACGCAAATCGTAGCGTGTGTTAGGTTCAAGCCCGTCCACTTGTTTGGTGACAAACATAAACAGGTCATCACTGTGATTGTTGCCGCTCAGTTTGAATCCCTCGCGGTTGCTGCCGAGCGATGCTGGTAGGGTCTCCAGGCCGGAAGACAATTCATAGAAGGTTTCTTCACCTGCCGGATAATCAGTAAAGCCCGCCTGCCA
>JAJQJO010000081.1 GCA_021323495.1 Cellvibrio sp.
AGCGGGATTTTGTTTAGCAAGGCCGCGCTTGGACAGCGGGTAAAAGTGGATGATGTTTTGGGGACGGTAACTGATCCCATTACCAATGCGCGCACCACAATTAAATCGCCCTATAACGGCAGGATCATTGGTATGGCGCTGGATCAGGTTGTGCTTCCCGGATTCGCCGCGTACCACATAGGTATCCAAACGCCGGAAGCCATCCTGATCGAAGAAAGTCAGCTCAACGAGGATGGGCTGGAAGAAGACGAAGAGGATGGCGATGATTCAGGCGTGGAATCTTCCGATGAAATCGATGAACCGGAAACCGGCGTAAGCAAAGCGCAGGATCGAATGGCAGATGAATAGCGAAATGCCGTGTAAGTGAAGCTCCTGTATGGCCAGCAGGCATAAGGTAGTGCGTAGTTAGCCTGGGTAAATTTCGCGGGCCATACAGGTCACAAATGGATGAGGCTAATGGTGCGGGTTCAGGACCCGGCGCAACCTGCGGACAAGACCCATGCCGACAAGACTGATAAGCAATAAAACAGGCGCATTCGATTCTGATACGGTAATTTTTTCGAACGACATCCTGTTGGGTGTTTCGCTTGCGAACGTCGTTTTCGTATCAAATGTCCACACTTGATCGTGCCTTTGATAATCCCAATTGTATTGATAAAAAGTGAACTCGTTGTAATTCACAGGTGAAGCGTTAAGCCAATTTACGTAACCATTGGAAGACAGTGTTCCGCGCTTCGCGATTTCACCCGGTGCTACGTTTGTCTCGGTAATCCCAAGCGAAAACGAAAAATACTGCAGTTCCTCCTCGACCTCAGTCTCGAAAGTGATATAACTACCTTCATCTACGCTGAACGAGGTCAAAAGCCCCGACATTTGTACGCTGGCAATTGAGTCGTAGAAGTTCAGGTTTTGATTTTGCGGGGCGGATAAATCAAAGTCAGGCGTGACAAACGTAACGTCTATTTTTATTTCTTCTCTCTCGAGGAAAAAAGATCTTGTCCAATCCTCCTTTTCACCATTAAGTAACACGCGTTGCTCCCCCTCCCTAAAAACCATAACATCCGTGGTATAAGTAATGAGCATGTGCGCAGTTGCACAATTACTCACAACCAAAAGGCCTAAGGTTGCCAGACTATTTTTTGAAAAATTCATCTTAATCTCCTTGAACACACAGTTAGTTTAGTAGGGTGAAAAAAGCTGCGTTAAATGCGAACTGCGGCTAGCCGATTTGAGTTATACCAACGAAATGATAAATGCCCACTCTGCGGCTGTCACAGGCTGGGTCGATAACCGGCTCTGCTTCACCAGTACCATGTTTTCCAATTGCGGTTGCGCTTTGATTTCAGCTAACGGGATTAAACGGGGAAATACCTTGGTGAGCTTGATATCCACCGAAACCCAGCGCGGGTTTTCCCGGGGCGATTTTGGATCGTAATAATCGCTTTCAGGATTGAATTGGGTTGGGTCCGGGTAGGCGGTTTTTACGACTTTGGCGGTGCCCACTATGCCAACGTTTTTGCAACTGCTGTGATAGATAAACACTTCATCATTTAACGCGACCTGGTCGCGCAAAAAATTACGGGCCTGGTAATTGCGGATACCATCCCAGCGGCCGGTTTTATTCGGCGCGGCCGCAAGATGATCAATACCATAAATGTGCGGTTCCGCTTTAAATAGCCAGTAATTTTTTGCCATCACTTACTTCCTGAAAAGCTGTCGGTTTTCGTTCAGTCAGAGCCATGCATTCAAACGTTGCGCTGTTTCCTCGGTCACCAATTCCAAACTGATTTTGCGTCTATCAATATCAACATCGTTAATTACTACAAATACTTTCTCATCAAGTCTGTAGGTTTTACCTGCAACCGTCAGGCTCAGGCGGCGCGCATCAAACTGCGCCTTGATGTCACTCTCTTTAGAGGTAAGCAGGGCGTAGCCTTCCATGCCCCAATCTTCCATTTTTACACCTATGCCGAATGAATTCACCAGGCCAATACTGGCGGGATGTACGCTGCCGATATGGTGTTTGGCGTATTGGCAGCCGAGCCAGGTTTCGGTATAGCGGCACGCCTGGCGGCCGGTATTGAGTTGGTTTTGCAATTGTTCGGCGAATTGTTTTTTATCGCCAATATTTTCGGCGGGCAGGTTGCGCAGGATGCGTTTAATCGCAAGATGGTTAAACAAATCGTTGTAGCGGCGAATCGGTGAGGTCACCATCGCATAGGCTTTGAAGCCCAGGCCGAAATGCGGGATCGGGTCAAACGTCAGCGAGCCAGCTTGTAACATGCGTTGCAGGAGTGAATGCAAGCTTGCACTGACCGGATTGCCAGTGGGATTCAGGCGTAACTCGCTAAATAATTTTTGAAAACTTTCCAGTTCCGTTAAGTCGCCAATCGTTAAATCAGGGCGATCTTCCTGGATTAAAGCGATTGCATCGTTGATTCGCTCCGGGCGAAAGCCAACATGGCTGGAAAAAATACCATATCCGGGATGCTGTAAAAATAATTCGCCCGCACAGAGGTTGGTGACCAGCATGGCCTCTTCGATCATGCGGTGAGCAATGTTACGCTCGCGTTTTTCAATGTGGTCGACTTTTTTCTGGTCATTAAGGATAAATGAATAATCGGGCCGTTCTTCCATCACCAATGCATGGGCTTGCCGATATTGCGCGCGCGCCTGTGCAAATGCTTTTAGTTCTACCAGCATGTCATGGATGTGGGTGGGGGCAGCCAGCGGGGATTCGCCGGTGCTCATAAGCGCATCAAACACGCCCTGGTAACTCAATTTATAATGCGAACGAATTTGCGCTTCGGCGAATTCATAGGCACTGATGGTGCCATCGCGCAAAATTTGCATGCGGCATACCAGTGCCGGGCGTTTTTGTTCCGGTACTAATGAATAGGTATCATGTGATAAATCCACTGGCAGCATGGTGACCGTTTGGCCCAGTAAATAAATCGTGCTGGCACGTGCGCGTGCCGATTGTTCGAGCGGACTATCAAAACTGATATGTTTGCTCGGATCGGCAATGGCGGTGACTAATTCCCAGCCATTTTCATTAGGGGCGATATAAATCGCATCATCCATATCGCGCGTATTTTCGGAGTCGATGGTAACAAAGGGCAGATGGGTCAGATCGAGCTCACCATTTTCAAAGGTGAGTGGCGACCAATTAATTCCACCGGCCTGATTTTGCGCAGCGGGTTGCCATTCAAATGGAATCTGGAATTTGGCGATACTATAACGGCTCTCAACACCGGGTTCCTCCAGGGTGCCAATGCGGTGCTGGATACGGACCTGGGTTTTGCCTTCGCTGTTAAACGGGTGGCGGGCAATCTCGCAGTGAATCAAATCACCAACTTTATATCCCTTGCGCTCTTGTGGTGGAATAAATAACCAGCGATTAAAATTGTTTACATCCGGTTCTACAAAGTCCGTAGTGCCTTTGTTGACATAGCGGCCGACAAATTCCTGCAGGCCGGGCTTGAGCAACTTGACCAGTTTCGCTTCAAATTGCCCTTTGCTATTCGTAGTGATCTCCGCTTCAACACGGTCATCGGGCAGCACACGCATCATTTGGTCGGGGTCGATAAATGCTTCCCGGCCATCATCCAGGATCAGGAAACCAAAACGTTTGGTAGTGGTACGCACCAGCCCCTGGCCGATATCTTTGGAAACAGTAATAGCGGACTTTAATTGAGCGAGTTGCTGCAAGGCGTCTTTATTGAGCATGTAATACAACTTATAGAGTAAGGATCATGGCGCGATTATAACTGGATTTACCTGAGCTGTTACGCAAATCTGGGGCGGCTGTGTTTCTGGCGAGAATAGGCTTTACTCATCGTTAACAGCTGGCGCTTTGACAATGTCCGGCATCATCAGGTTACAATCTCTCCCTTTATCTTAATGATTGTTTTTATTGAACTTCTTTTATAAGGGTTAAGTTTTGGACGCAGTTACCGTCAACAATATTCTGCTCATCGGTGCACTGTTGGTTGCGGCCAGCATCCTGGTGAGCTCGATCTCCACTCGGGTAGGCGTACCGATTCTGGTGATATTCCTGGCGGTAGGTATGGTAGCGGGTGTGGATGGCCCCGGCGGCATAGTCTTTAACGATTACTCCACTGCTTATCTGGTCAGTAACCTGGCGTTAGCGGTTATTTTGCTCGATGGAGGTATGCGCACGCGCGCGGCGACTTTCCGTGTTGCGCTCTGGCCAGCGCTGTCGTTAGCTACTGTGGGTGTAGTCATTACGGCCGGATTGACTGGCGCTGCTGCTGCCTGGTTGTTTGATTTGTCCCTCCTTGAGGGGCTGCTAATAGGGGCTATTGTTGGTTCGACCGATGCTGCGGTGGTGTTTAATTTACTAAATGGCAAAGGGCTTAATGAGCGGGTTGGTTCAACGCTGGAAATCGAATCGGGCAGCAATGACCCCATGGCGATGTTTCTGACCGTGACCTTGATCGCCATGCTGGCCGCAGGCGAAACCGGTTTTAGCTGGG
Organism: Cellvibrio sp.; assembly: GCA_021323495.1. GTDB lineage: Bacteria > Pseudomonadota > Gammaproteobacteria > Pseudomonadales > Cellvibrionaceae > Cellvibrio. Next base: position 4,500 of record JAJQJO010000081.1, read on the forward strand.
GAGTGCTGACCAGTTTGTTGCAACAGTTTGGTATTGGTATTGCGCTGGGTTTGGGTGGCGGTTGGTTGCTGTTGCAACTGATTAATCGCTTATCAATTGCAGGTGGTTTGTATCCGCTCCTGGCTGTTAGTGGCGGGATAATGTTTTACGCAATTTCCGGAGCAATAGGGGGAAGCGGTATCCTTACCGTGTATGTATGCGGTTTGCTCATTGGCAATCGCCCGATCCGCAATCGCCACGGCATCTTGCATATGTTTGATGGCTTGGCCTGGTTAAGCCAGATTGGAATGTTCCTCGTGTTGGGGCTGTTGCTAACTCCCAGTCAATTATTACCTATCGCAGTGCCGGCGCTGTTGTTGTCCCTATGGATGATCCTGTTTGCGCGCCCATTGTCTGTTTTCATCGGTTTGTTGCCGTTCCGTAGTTTTAATTTAAAAGAGCGCTCCTTCATCTCCTGGGTTGGTTTGCGCGGGGCAGTCCCCGTTATTCTGGCTGTATTCCCATTGATGGCAGGTCTTCCCAACGCCCAACTTTTTTTCAATGTCGCATTTTTTATAGTGATTGTGTCGCTCCTGCTACAGGGCACTACGCTAGGTTTTGCGGCAAAAATGGCCAAAGTAGTTGTTCCTTCCATCCCGTCACCTATCTCCCGCGCAGGCTTGGAAATCCATGTCACCAGCCAATGGGAATTGTTTATCTATAAATTGGGGGCGGAGAAGTGGTGCATAGGCGCGGCGTTGCGCGAGTTGCATATGCCGGACAATACTCGCATAGCCGCCTTATTCCGCGATAAGGAAATGTTCCATCCCTCGGGTAGCACCCGTTTGATGGCGGGCGATATCCTCTGCGTGATTGGCCATGAGCAGGATTTGCCGGCGTTGGGTAAATTATTCAGCGAGGCACCCAAACGCACGTTGGATTTAAGTTTCTTTGGGGATTTTATTATCCAGGGCGACGCGGAATTGCGCGATTTGGCGATGCTTTATGCCCTGGATATGAAAGGCCATGAGGAACATAAAACACTCGGTGAATTAATTACCCAGATGGTGGGTGGAAAACCGGTAGTGGGTGACCAGTCCGAGTGGAGCGGCATGCTTTGGACAATCGCAGAAGTCGACGGCAATCGCGTGCGTAAGATCGGTGTGAAACCTGTAGCGAAAAAAGGCACATCGGCAAGCAAAAAAAGTGAAGCCAATGTTCAATCTTGATAATCCATCACTGCTGCGCTCCCAGGCATTTATCAATGGCGACTGGTGTGCGGCGGAAACACAAAAAACCTTTGCGGTGGAAAATCCCGCAACCGGTGCCGTCATTGCGCTAGTTGCAGACTTGGGTATTGCTGAAACGTCAAGGGCGATCACGGCGGCGGCAAAGGCACAAATTGGTTGGGCTCAAACAACAGCAAAAGCGCGCAGCCAATTATTGCGCAGCTGGTTTGAGCTGTTAATACAACACCAGGAGGACCTCGCGCAGATCCTCACCCTGGAACAAGGCAAACCCCTACCTGAGGCCCGCGCTGAAATTGCTTATGGTGCAAGTTATATCGAGTGGTTTGCAGAAGAGGCCAAGCGCATTTATGGGGATGTCATTTCCCCCTCAACAACCGACCAGCGCATTCTGGTTATCAAACAACCGGTTGGTGCCGTCGCCGCAATTACGCCATGGAATTTTCCCTGTGCAATGCTTGCGCGCAAGATCGCTCCGGCGCTGGCTGCTGGTTGTAGCATCGTTGCAAAACCGGCCGCAGAAACTCCTCTGTCGGCATTGGCGCTGGCATTTCTCGCGCAGCAAGCCGGTTTTCCCGCAGGTGTTGTCAATATAGTGACCGGCACTGATTCGGCGGCAATTGGTGCGGAATTAACGGGTAATCCTTTAGTGCGGAAGTTGTCCTTTACCGGATCTACTGCAGTGGGGAAACAATTAATCCGGCAGTGTGCTGCTGATGTAAAACGTATCACCCTGGAATTGGGCGGCAACGCGCCTTTTATCGTGCTTGACGATGCCGACCTGGATGCCGCGGTCGCCGGGGCAGTAGCCTCCAAATTCCGTAACGCCGGGCAAACCTGTGTCTGTGCCAATCGGTTTTATATCCAGCGTTCGATCTACACCGAATTTGGCAAGAAATTGGCAGTTGCGATGGAAGCTCTGTCTGTGGGCGATGGCATGGATTCGGGGGTAAATCTCGGCCCGCTAATTTCTTCTGCGGCGGTAAAGAAAGTGCAAGCATTGGTGGATGACGCGCTCGCGAAGGGCGCACGCATTGGGTATCAAGTTAAACTGGATCAAAAATTATTTTCACAAGGTTATTTTTATCCGCCAACCCTGTTGCTTGATGTCGCTCCCGACGCTGAATTGACCCGTCAGGAAATTTTTGGGCCGGTGGCCGCACTCATTCCGTTTGATACAGATGACGAGGCTATAGCAATGGCAAACAATACCGAATATGGTTTGGCGGGCTATTGTTTTACCCGCTCTGCAACCAGAATAAAACAGTTCTCGGACAAGTTGGAAGCCGGGATGGTGGGAGTTAATACCGGTATTATTTCCAATGAAATGGCACCTTTCGGTGGTATCAAGCAATCCGGTTGGGGTAGGGAAGGTTCGCATTACAGCATCGAGGATTATGTAAATATAAAATACCTCTGCGAAAATTTTTAGCGTTTCTTTTGATCAAATCCGCAATACCTTCATTCTTTAAAAAATCCCCGTCATAGCAAAATCCTGAATCGTTACTAGACTTGAAACATTGGATTTTTAAATCTGATACATCTTAATAGAAACTAACGATGAGGTTTGCCATGTTTGGCTGGTATCAAGGATTAACTTTGCGTTGGAAGCTCACCCTTCCGTTATTACTGTTGGTTGCCCTGGTAATGTATATGGGTGTGCATGCGATTAGCACAAGTAAAATACTCGGTGGCAATGCTACGACTATTGCAAAGGTTAATCTGCCCGAGATTCAACTGCTTATCCAGGCGGATCGGGATCTTTACCAAGCCATGTTGGCCGAGCGAGCGCTGCTGCAATTGGATAGCTCCACCCATCAAGACCTGTTCACCGAACAAAGTGAGAATGCCAAGCAGGCGCAAGACCGCGTTTATCAATCGCTGGATATATCGACCACTTCGACATCAATCGAGCGCGAAGAATTCACCCGTCGTTACAATGCCTGGAAAATACACGCTGCTGAAGTCATTAACGCTGCGCGTTTGTCCGACGATGCCAGCCGGGCAACTGCACAACAAAAATCCTATGGTAGTGCTGCTGAAGCTTTTGAACATTTGCGCAACTATATTGATGAATTACAAGAAAAACGTTTGGCCCATGTCGAGCAATTCACCGTTAAAATTGATGAAAATCAATCATCCAGTTCCACACAATTATTGGCGCTGGCGGTAATTGGAACCCTGGTAAGTTTATTAGCGGCGTGGTTTTTGCCGATACTGGTCGCCAACCAGGTGCGTCAAATCAGTAACCGTATCCAGAATATTGCCGAGGGTGATGGTGATTTAACCGTTCGTTTACCGGTTAATACCAAAGATGAATTGGGTGATCTCGCTACTCACGTCAATCAATTTATTGAAAAATTGCAGCGCATTATTGGTAGTGTGTTGGTGAATGCGGCAGAAGTTTCCAAAGCGGCGGAATCCTTGTTAATCGTATCCAGCAATAGCCAGCGCGCTGCGGACGACCAATGTCATGCCATCACCATGGTGGTGACTGCGGTAAACGAATTGACCATGGCGATTCAGGAAGTGGCACGCAATACCAGTAATACCGCACAAAATACCAGGGAGGCTACCGCTATTACTGACCGCGGCCAGGAGCGTATTCATCTGGCTGTTGAGCGAGTGCAGAGTTTGGCAGTACGGATCAGCGAAACTGCCGAATTTATGTTGCGTTTGGAGGGGGAGGCTAAAAATGTAACCTCGGTGATTGATGTTATTCGCGGAGTCGCCGAACAAACTAATTTATTAGCGCTCAATGCGGCGATCGAAGCGGCCCGCGCCGGGGAGCAGGGTCGGGGTTTTGCGGTGGTTGCCGACGAAGTGCGTACACTCGCCAGCCGCACACAAAAATCAACTGAAGATATCCAGGGAATGTTGAGCCAATTGCAACAAGGCGTACAACATGCGGTAGATGCAATGGGGAGTAGTTCGGCCATGACCTCGGAGGTGGTAACTTCTGCCAATGAAGCCGGGCAGTCATTAACGGGTATTGGTAGCGCCGTTAAACAAATTTCTGATATGACCTTGCAAATCGCAACCGCAGCAGAAGAGCAGAGTTCGGTCACATCAGAGATTGATCGCAATCTGGTACAAATTAATTCGCTGGCGATGAATACTGCCGAAGGTGCATCCAAAACAGCGGTGGAAAGCCAACGTTTGAATGAATTGTCCATTCAGTTGCGACAATTGCTTATGCAATTTAAAGTATGAATTAACGGTGTTTTCCAAACAAAAAAACCGGGTCTTGAAACCCGGTTTTTTGTTGCACGAATAAATTTTAAATTAATTTTTTAAATTTATATCGGTAGCTGGGTCGTAAACTTTACTTGTTTCAACGCAAAGGCTGAATTGATCGAGCCGATATTGGGCAAATGAATCAGGGTCTGTTTCATCAATCTTTCATAGTGTTCTACGCTTTCCACCACTACCCGCAAGACATAATCTTTTTCGCCACTGGTGGAGTAACACTCAACCACTTCCGGTATTGCCTGGACCATTTCTTCAAAGGCTTCAAGAGAGCTTGCATCATGGTTTTTAATAGTGATGTAGGCGTGCACTGTCACCCCCAGGTTGAGCAGTTTGGGGTCAAGCAGGGTCACTTTGCCGCGAATCACACCTTCTACTTCCAACCGTTTTAGACGGCGCCAGCAGGGCGTGTGCGAAAGGCCGATCATATTGCCCAGATCTGCCATCGAATAATCGGCATTTTCCTGAAGGGCACGCAAAATTTTGCGATCATATTCATCGAGTTCGACTGACTTGGCCATGGGCATTCCTGGTAACCGGCGGGAGGTAGGGCATTCTAGGATGAAAATTTTCCTATGACAATAAATTGAGGATACGTTTAACAGGAATATCCTAATTAACTCATTGATATATTAAAAAATGGCGTCTTCGGCTGTTTTCCTAGGAAGAGGATCAACCGGCATATTGTGATTGGATGCATGGGCGTGTATCGTAACGCCTCTTTTGTTGGGCATTTTATGCCGTGTTCGGGGACAAGGGGAATTCCCATTTGGCCCGATAAAAATAATGCTGAGGAGCAATCCGAGATGAGAGTGATATTGTTGGGCGCGCCCGGTGCAGGTAAAGGTACCCAGGCGCAACTGATCATGGAGAAGTTTGGTATTCCGCAGATCTCCACTGGTGATATGTTACGTGCTGCAGTTAAAGCAGGTACCTCACTGGGCCTGCAGGCGAAAGACATTATGGCTGCCGGTGGTCTGGTTCCGGATGACCTGATTATCTCCCTGGTAAAAGAGCGAATCGCCTCGAGTGACTGCGCCAATGGTTTTTTATTTGATGGTTTCCCGCGCACTATTCCCCAGGCGCAAGCCATGCTGGATGCCAATGTGGATATCGACCATGTGATTGAAATCCATGTGCCGGATGAAGAAATTGTCTCCCGCCTGAGTGGTCGCCGCGTGCATGAGGCATCTGGTCGGGTATACCACGTTATCCATAACGCACCTAAAGTTCCCGGGCATGATGATTTGACCAGCGAGCCATTAATCCAACGCCCTGACGATACCGAAGCAACCGTGCGCAAGCGTTTGGGCGTATATCACGATCAAACCGAGCCACTGGTAGGTTTCTATCAAAATTTGGCTGCATCAGGCAAAACCAAGGTACCTAAATATACCCGTATTAGCGGTATCGGCAGTGTCGATTCCATTCGCCAGCAATTGCTGACTGTATTGGGTTGATCTGGCCGATGCGATAAAAACAGGCTCTGCGGAGCCTATTTTTTTGCCCGGTGTTTTACTCCTGCTGATTACTGTCAATTTTTCCGTGTCTTTCTATGAGCTTAATTCTCGCCCTGGATTCTTCTACTGATGCCTGTTCGGTTGCGCTTTATGCAGATGGCCGATTGAGCGCCCTGTTTGAACTTGCCATCAAAAGCCATACCCAACGATTATTACCGATGGTAGACGAGGTGTTACGCACCAATGGTCTCAAATTGGGGAGTCTGGATGCGATTGCCTTTGGTCGTGGACCTGGCTCCTTTACCGGCCTCCGCATCTGTATGGGAATAGTGCAAGGGTTGGCATTTGGTGCGCAGTTGCCAGTGATACCGGTGTCGACCCTGGAGGCCATGGCCCTGGGTTATTACCGCGCTAATCCAGCGGCAGAGCTTCCCGTTTTAGTAGCCCTGGATGCACGGATGGATGAGGTTTACTGGGCACTGTTTACACGCGATGGGGATGCTGTTGTGCCATTAGACAATGAATTCGTGATGAAGCCCGAACTCTTACCCGAGCAACCGCTCATCCAATCATTGGCCGGAAAGTTTATTGCCGTCGGTCCTGGCTGGCATTATCCGGCGATGCAGCAGTTGGCTCCGGGAACTATAGTGATGGATGCCCAACCTCAAGCTGAAGATATGGCATTGATCGCCGCACAGGTGTGGTCTGCCGGCGGAGCGATTGATGTGCTTGATGCCCAGCCCGTTTATTTACGCGATAGCGTCTCCTGGCAAAAGCGCCAACGAATCCGTAACCCCAACTAGATTTTGGTGAGTTTTATGACTGCATCCCACGCAATGGTTGATTTCAACACTGGCCTGCTCGACTTTTTGCACGCATCACCTACCGCTTTCCATGCCACCCATAATATTGCCACCCAACTCCTGGCAGCAGGTTTTATACGGCTACAGGAAGGTGATACCTGGCAGCTTGAACCGGGCAATCGCTATCTTGTTACCCGCAATGACTCGTCCAT
>JAJQJO010000424.1 GCA_021323495.1 Cellvibrio sp.
ACCTGGCCGCGCTGTTCCGCTAAACGCACATTGTCGCCGCTGCTGCTCTGCAGGGTGAAATCGGGTGCAGGGTCAGCACTGACCGCTGCTGCGAACATGCCTGCCGTGAGGATAAAACCTAACCCAATGATTTTTTTGTGCAGATTTTTTTTGCACAGCGCTTTTTTGGATAACAATTGTTGCAATGACATATCACTGACTCCAACAAAAATTCTAGAAAAATAACGACAAACCCAAACGCGATTCGAGGTTGGTAATGGATTTGCTATCGCCAAACAATTCATGTTTGAAATTATGGGCGCGCATACTCAAATCCAGCGCCAGCCAATCGGTACTGTAAAAACGCAAACCAGCGCCGAAATTGGTAGTGAAATAATCTTTCGCCGCAAAATCGGTATTCCCTGCACCGGCCATCAGGTAAAAGTGCGTATTGAAAGTCCACTTATCTGAAAAATAAATTTGCCCGGGCAAAAAATTGTAACCGAGCGAAATATTGTAATAGGCAAGATCGCGTTCATCATCGGTTAGCAACTCCACTCCACCGCTAAGCAATTCATAACTGGTTTTTTCCGTTTCACTCGTGCCATAGGCCGCTTCAACAAAAAAATCTTCTGTGATGTGATAAGCAAATGTAATACCGATCACCGGGTTAGTGCCAAAATCTTCAATGCTGAGCAGGCCGTAATAAATGCCCATTTCAAAATTTTCGCTGTCCAGATCATCTTCTTTAATCGTGCGCCGTTTAATATCGGGCGCAATTATCTGCTCCAGCTCATCATCTTCACTGGTGCCCTCATCCTGCGCGTAAACGTCATTGCCAATGCCAGCCAAGGCGAGCAACGCTGCACTTAGAAAAAGACGTTGAATCCAAGTTTCCATTCATTAACCTCTTCATTGGTATTGCGGCTGGTAAGTATGTAGTGATTGGTGTATTCCACCCGCAGAAAAAACCGGCCGGTGAGATGGACATAGGTGCCCAGGCTGGCCTGCAAGATATTGTCTTTACGATCCTCCGTTTGGACGAGCGTGGAGCTGGGAAAGGTTTTGATCGTCCCGCCGCCCATACCGAAAAATGGCGATACGCGCCACTCGGGGAACGGCTGGAATAAAATGCCGCCCGCAATAATCTGGCTATCGGAAAATTGCCCGGTATTTTCGGCGTAGCGCAATTCCGCCGAAAGGTTTTTGGTAAAGCGATACCCGGCATTCAGGGTCAAGCTGTCGGCCCCGGCAAAATCGCCATAGGCAGCGCCCATTTCAAAGCGGTTGACCAGATAATCGGCCTGTTTGTTATCGGGAAATTCCGGTTTGCTGCCATCAAGTGCGAGGGTGAATTGCATATCGTCGCGTTTGATCCAGCCAACCAGGCCATGCCGGGTTTTGATTTTTATCCACTCGGTGCGGCTTTTAAGCAGGGTAATAATTTCATCGCGCTCGACGACATAAAAAATCGGATAACCGCGCCCTGGCCCTGAATAAACATTGATAAACGCATCATCGACGCTAACCTGGAGCGGCTCTTTTTCTGCAAACCAGTCGCTGCCAAACCATTGCGCCTGTGCTGGGGAAAATGGCACAAGCAAAAGCATTGTCATTACGATCTGCTGCACCCGACGGTTGGCGCCCTGCTGACTGGCAATCATGCCTTGGTCTCTATTTTTGTAGTCATTGTTTTAATTGCTTTTTTAATTGGGGATGGCCAGTTCAAACGGATTGGTGTAATAGCGGCCGTTGGTATCGAGCCACTCGGACAGCAGTTTTAATTCCGCATCATTAAGTGTTCCAGCATGATCCACAAGATCCGAGAGCGGGCGCTGCCGCAACCGTTGCCATTGATTGGTTTGTACCACTGCAGGATTGGGCGCTACGCCGACGTTATCGACCAGTGCCCGGAACGTCCAACCCATTTCCGCATCACCCGGCACCGGATCGTAAAACACTATAGCTCCTGTTTTGTAGGACGTCATAATATCCCAGCGCAATGCAAAGCGATCAAAAAATCTGACGCTCGAATTAGCGCCGGCGCGATTCATCGGTGGTGGCAGGAACGGAGTTGGTTCCATCCGCGGAACCGGATTACCCATAGCATCCAGTTCCAGCGCACCCGTGACTTCATCCGTTATCACAAAAGGACAATCAACCACACCCTCACAGGTGGGCACGCCTTCAGGTGTCAGTGTCAGGGTGCACTGGGGAATCCAATCATATTCCTCTTCAAATTCGCACACCGGGATAAGCGTTGCCAATGCCTCTTCATATAGATACTGAATCTGGCGTTGGCCGCCCTGGGTTAACTGGGTGTAGGAGCGCATGGGCGTATTCGCCGCAGCTTTGATGCGTACCAATTCCAATTGGCCAGAGGGAACCCGTGCATTCACATTGCCGGCTATATCACTGGTGGTATGGCAACCCAGGCAAGTCGTCGAGGTAATAGTGACTGCCGTTGCCGGGTCAGTTTCCACCATAGGCTCGCGCTCGCGCTCCCAGAAAGACTGGATATGGTATTCGTAGTTAATGACGACCCGGCAGTTGGCATTCCAGCTGGCTTGATCGCGGCACGCCGTTGGCGTTGGGGCGGGAACGGTGTCCGCATCAAGGTTAGGATCGAGAAGGTTATAGCGATAGGCGAATGCATCGGTGCGGGTAAGCCCGGGTGCAGTCCATTCGTCGCGGTAGATAAGGTCAACCGAGGGCGCGCGCAAGTTTTCATTTGCACTGCTCATCGGATAGCAAGTAGCGGGATCTACCGGATTTTCGCAGTAGGTAGACTTGGCTGCAAATTCGGCCATGGTTTCGCCCATTTCCGGATTCTTTGGCAAGCCTTGCGCATCGTAACGTTGGGTATTGGTAAACGCCGCTGCTGTGGGTGCGCCAGCATTGATTGAACCAGCCGACAAATCCCCCCGCCCGAGCGCCGACATCCCATTAATCTCGCGCCGTTCACCGGGGCGCAGGCTGATCAACTGATCAACGCGCGTATCTATTCTGCGTCCCTTTGCATCAAGCACTTCCAGGTTAAAAGCGACATCAGATGGCACGGTCACCATTACCGACCCATCCGGCTCCACTGGC
>JAJQJO010000082.1 GCA_021323495.1 Cellvibrio sp.
CTTTCCAGATTGCACGCGCCATATTCTCCTCACCATAAAACTAAATGTTAGTAATCTATTGAACCATTATTTGTTAATAACGTTCAGCCTTATAATTTCAAGGCCATCAAAATCCGGTTTTTAAATATATTTAAAATTAAAGATGTAATTTTTAAAATTAAATAACATTAAAGGAATTTTTCACCGCAACGGCAGGTCAACTATCTAAAATGCACTTCGTTTCCCGACAACAAATAACTTTTTTGGCAATTAAATCAACATACTGAGGAAATTATAATGATTCCCAACACACCACATATTAAAGAGATAACCAACGAACCCGATTTCAGTAGTCCGGTTCCAGTGACCGGGCCACGCCCTAATCGCCCTGAGTCCCCCCATTCGGACGGCAAAACAATGGATAGAGATAAGATCCATCAGGACGACCAAACTGATCAGAGCGGCAATTAAAAACCAGGGCGAATCGTGATGGCTAAGTTCTATATCGGCATTTCGGGCTGGCGTTATGCCCCTTGGCGAAATAATTTTTATCCAAAGGGATTGGTGCAAAAGAAAGAATTGTATTTTGCATCGCGCTCGGTAAACAGTATTGAAATCAATGGATCTTTCTATGCTTTGCAAACACCGGAACGTTACGCTGGCTGGTATGCAGATACTCCGGAGAATTTTGTTTTTAGTGTTAAAGCCCCGCGCTATATTACCCATATTCGCCGTTTGAATGATGTAGAAGAACCCATCGCCAATTTTTTTGCTTCTGGCCCACTTGAATTGAAAGAAAAACTGGGGGCGATGCTGTGGCAATTTCCGCCCAGCTTTAAATTTAATGAAGAACAATTTCACCAATTTTTGAAAATGCTTCCCAAGACTGCTGGCGAAGCACTCAGTATTACGCGTAAATATCATCCGGATTTTGATTTACCAGAGCAGGTACAAAGAAAGCGGGTGTTGCGCCATGCAGTAGAAATTCGCAACCAAACCTTCGTCGATGAAACATTTATTGCGCTTTTGCGCCGTTACAATGTTGCATTCGTTATCGCCGATACCGCAAGGCGGTGGCCTTACGCGGAAGACATTACCAGCGATTTTGTTTATATGCGGCTACACGGCGATACCGAACTTTATCGCAGTGGTTACAGTGAAGAGGCCATTGATCATTGGTATCGGCGAATTAAGTCCTGGAGCCAGGGCGTTCAACCCAGGGATGCAAAGTTGATTGCAAAGCGGACAAAACTGCATAATTCACTTGATGTATATTGTTATTTCGATAATACCGACAAATTATGGGCACCACAGGACGCCCGCCAGTTATCGCATTTGCTGGGCGTTGATAAAGAATTCGAAAAAGCCGACGACCTGTTGCGTGATATAGCCTCATAACACATCATGCCCAGCTCCCACCGCAGTCAGGCCCTTGTCAATGAACAAAAAGCGGTGCATCCGCTATAATTTTGCCATAGCTTGGCGAATCGCCTCGCCACCAAAAATAGCAATATGTTAGGGACATGATCAACCTATGACAAAAGAAATTGAACTAAGAAAATCCAAACAACTCGCCGTGTATTTTCTGGCATTTGCCGCATTCCTTTTTGTTACCACCCTATTTTTACCAGTTGATATCTGGTGGGTGGGATTGATCCGGGCGATATCGGAAGCCGCTATGGTAGGTGCCCTCGCTGATTGGTTTGCAGTAGTTGCGCTGTTTAAAAAAGTACCCATCCCGCTAGTCTCTGCCCACACAGAAATTATCCCCAAAAACAAGGATAAGATCGCCGATAACCTTGCTATTTTTGTGCGCGATAAATTTCTCGATGTGGAGTCCATTGTTGCACTCATCCAGAAACATGACCCGGCACAAAAAGCGGCCGATTGGTTGTGTGCGCCGGACAATACTAGCAAGCTGGGCGCCTATCTGGTCAGGATAACGTCCGGCATGCTCGATTTTATCGAAGATGCCGCTGTGCAAAAATTTATGACCAAAGCTATTCATGCGATGCTGGATAAAATCGATTTATCGAGCTCGGCCGGGCTGTTACTGGAAGTTATGACCAAAGACAATCGCCATCAAGCGCTATTGAATGAAGGCATCAATCAATTCGCATTGATTTTGCGCGAAGAAGAGACCCAACAATTTATTGCAAACGGAATCGTTGGCTGGCTGAAAGAGGAACATCCGGTAGCAGAAAAAATAGTCCCTTCCGGCTGGGTTGGAAAAACCGGGGCGGAGATAGCGATCAAAGCCGCGAGCCGATTATTAAATGAAGTAAACAATGATCCACAACATCCACTCCGGTTTAAATTTGATAGCTATACTAAAGAATTTATTGCCAGGTTAAAAACAGACCCGGATTTTTTTGAAAAAGCAGAAGACATCAAGCGTTATTTAAAAAGCGATGCCACTTTCAATACTTACATGGGCAGCTTATGGCGTGATTTAAAAGACTGGCTCAAACGCGACTGCGTTGATGAAAACTCTATCCTGCACGCGAAAATTACCGCCGCTGGCCAATGGTTAGGCAAGACACTCGCCGAAGATGCCAGCCTGCGTCAATCGCTTAACCAGCATATGGAAGATGCAGCAAAAAAAATGGCTCCGGATTTCGCACACTTTCTCACAGTGCATATCAGGGACACAGTGAAAAGCTGGGATAGCAAGGAAATGTCCCATCAGATCGAACTGAATATCGGCAAGGATTTGCAATATATCCGTATCAACGGAACCATCGTCGGTGGCTGCGTAGGTTGTTTGCTCTATCTGATTGCCCATGCGCAGGAGCTATATTATTTTTTACTGGCCTAATCCCTCCCCCTTGGCCCGGAGGTTTCGTTTGTAATCCCCCCTTTAAAAAGGGGGCGCGTAGCCAAGGGATCCATTGGAATTCAATAATTATTTTTATCGCTGTCGATTTCCCCAGATCCCGTTCGACTATTGGATAGCAAGTGACAACCCCATCCCAAACAATGGTTCATATAGGAGATACCACAATGAAAGTCATGGTAATGGTAAAAGCAACCCCCGGTTCTGAAGCAGGGAAAATGCCGACCGAGGCATTAATGACCGCGATGATGAATTTTAACGAGGAGCTGGTCAAAGCGGGCATTATGGATTCGGGTGATGGGCTTAAGCCCAGCAGCCAAGGCCTGCGCGTGCGCTTTAGCGGCGACAAACGTATAGTAACTACCGGCCCCTTTACAGAAACCAATGAGCTAATTGCGGGCTATTGGATCTGGAATGTGAAATCCATGGAGGAAGCCCTCGAGTGGGTGAAAAAATGCCCGAAACCAATGGATGACGAAGACTCCGATATTGAAATCCGCAGCTTTTATGAAATAGATGATTTCGCGGTCGCCGACCCCGATGGAAAAGTGCGCGAACAAGAAGCCGCTCTACGCGATAAGATGGCAATGCAAAAAGTGGATGTGAAAAATTATCTGTTTTTCTCCGGCCGCTGCGATGAAGCCTTTGCATTTTATCAACAACATTTGCGCGCAGAGGTTACATTTTTAATCCGCTTTAACGAAACTCCGGAACCCATGCCCGAAGGTGTATTGCAACCCGGCTTTGAAAATAAAGTGATGCACGCTGAGCTTCGTATCGGCAATACCAATATTATGGCGTCGGATGGCTGTAATGACGTTGAGAAATTCAGTGGCTTCCGCCTTACATTAACGGTTCCCGGCGAAGAAGAAGCCCGCCGCATTTTTGCTGCACTCGCTAGCAATGGTGGCAAAGTGGATATGCCCCTGGAGAAAACTTTTTGGTCGCCCCTGTATGGCCAGGTTACTGACCAATTTGGTGTTGGCTGGATGGTGATGTTGCCGGGCGACAAACCCGAATAACAAACTGCAGGATTTAAAAAAACCGGCAGGGGATAATGCAAATTTTGCGTTATCTGGCTGCCGGTTTTTTTATGTAGATTGCACTGCTTGTTTTTTTAAGGCCATCGTCTCCCATACTGCCACGACAATCAAAATACCCGTAGTAACTGCACTTAATGCCAGCGCCGAAAAATGATGATGTGTTGCCAGCGGAATCGCGGCCAGCAACATCATTATACCGACGATATGCGACAGGGGTGGTGTACGGCGATCATTCGTTACCCACTTGAATAGCATGCAGCCTGATAAATAAAGCGCGGGGCCACCAATAATCGCCACTATACCGGCACCCGTCACATGCGCGGGATGGGCGAGCACCAGTTCATCGGCTACAGCGCACACAATAATGCCAGCCACAATGGGTGCATGCATATAGGTGTACGCAAGCCGCGCCTGGCTGCCGGGGTCAGCAGAGTGCAGGATGCGATGATGGGCGCGCTGCAAACCTGAATCAAAATAAATCCACCAGAGCGCGATGGCACCAACTACTGCGACTAAAAATGCAGCAATCACCTCGGCGCTCCATTGCTGGTCTGCAAAGGTAGCGCCCGTCACCAGTAGCGATTCACCCAGTGCAATAATTACAAACAGCGCACAGCGCTCTGCCATATGGTTGCCTTCCACATCCCAATCCGTTGTGCTCGCGCGCCCTAATCCCGGCACCCAAAAAAGTGCGGCCGGTGAAATAAATTCGATAAAAAAAGCAACACACCAAAATAGAAAACGCTGCTGCCCTTCCGCAATACCACCCGCAAGCCAAAAAATTGCCGAGATGCACAACCAGATAAAAATCCGCTGGAAGCTGCGCACAAAATTACGCGCACTCTTGCGGATGGCGTATAGAAAAAATGCGGTGCGTCCCACCTGCATACAAACATAGGCACACGCGAATAATAAACCGCGCTCGCCAAAGGCATCGGGAATGGAAACTGACATCAGCAGCCCCGCCAACATCAGCGCAAATAAACACAGGCGTACGGGCAGACGGTCCGGGTCTAACCAGTTGGTGACCCAGGATGTATAAATCCATACCCACCATACGGCGAGCAAGAGCAGGAAATGTTTAATTGCCCCGTCAAGCGTTAAATGGGCTAGCAACGAATGGGAGATTTGGGTGATCGCAAATACAAATACCAGATCAAAAAACAATTCGACCATTGTGACTTTGCCACTTTGGTCGCTACCGCGTGCGCGGAGCAAAGAAGACATTCGTTATTTTCCTTTTTTTAAATGCGTGAGTCGCCACCAGGTTAACATTGCCGCCGCTACGGGAACGCTAAAAACCAGCAGGAATATGGGCAATTCTTGCATAAATGTATAGCCCGCATGGTTGATACCTACCCACATATTAATGGCGGTAATGACAAACCAGAGCGGGATAAATAATAGTTCTGCTTTCGCCATCGGGTTTACCCCCGCACCGGCAAATACGCGCGCAACCAGCTGACAAAAAAACAATAAAACAAAACCACCAACCAGGACCATAAGTGTGTGCATAAAAGCTTCCCCCGAAGAATAGGATCAGTTAACCATTTTCTTTTAGTGGTAGGCAGCGGCCAATCAGTTCCACCATCACCGCTACTTCTTCTTGCAATTGACCAACCAGCTTTTTATCCCAATCGCCGGTAGGTAATTGTTGCTCCAGATTAAAACAAATCGCTTCCAATTGCCCCATACCCAAACTGCCCGCCAGGGATTTGAGTGAATGCACCTGGTTAAGCGCTTCCGGTTGATTCGTTTCCAATAGCGCGTGTAATTGTGCAGGAAATCCGGCGCGCTCCTGCGCAAAACGTTCCAGCAGGCGGCGATACAGGGTTTCATTATCCATTAAATTATACAGTGCCCGGGCAGTGTCAACGCCAGCCTTGTGTAAAACACTAAAGCTATCAGCTGCGGTTACCTGGCTTACTGCAATACGGCTAGCCTGCCCCCAGTGTCCCAGGACGCGATGCAATTGTGCAGGTTCAATTGGTTTGGATAAATAATCGTCCATACCCGCAGCGAGATACATTTCTTTATCACCCGGCAATGCATTGGCGGTGACAGCAATAATCGGTAAGTGTTTGCCCTGGACCAATTCGCGTATGTGCGCAGTGGCTTCGACACCATCCATGCCCGGCAATTGGATGTCCATCAATATCAGGTCAAATTGCTGCCGCTGGATAAGGGCAATAGCTTCCGGCCCCGAGCCGACACAGGTTACCCCGGCGCCCATGGCTTCGAGTAGCGATTGGATAATTTCCTGGTTGAGTAAATTATCTTCTACAGCCAGGACGGTACAATTTACCGGCGCCAATGGTTTCGGGAGGGCATCTGCTTGCAAGATATCCGGCGCAGGTGCGCGACTATTTTTTTCCAGCTGTACACGCAGGCGGAAACAACTGCCTTGCCCGGCCGTACTTTTGACATCAATGCGCGCGCGCATCAAATCTGCGAGGTTTTTGCTGATCGATAACCCCAGGCCAGTGCCTTCAAACCGGCGCGCACTGGAGGAGTCCACCTGGTGGAAAGGCTGGAATAAACTGTCCAGTTTTTCAGATTCTATGCCGATGCCGGTATCATCCACTTCAAACAATAATTCAACCCGGTCTTGCCAATCACGCACTTTGGTGGCGCGGATACTGATACTGCCCTGATCGGTAAACTTCACCGCATTTGCGCAAAAATTGATAAGGATCTGGCCAAGCCTGAGTGAGTCGCCCAGCAATGATTTGGGAATTTGCGGATCAATTTCCACATTGACTTGCAGGCCTTTGGCCGCCGCTTTTTCCCACACCAGGTCAACCGTTTTATCAATTAACTGATCAATTGAAAATTCGCTGTGATCAAGCACCAGCTTGCCCGCTTCCATGCGCGAGAAATTTAAAATATCGTTGATGACCTCCAGCAAATGCTCACCGGAGCCGCGCATTTTTTCCAGATACGTTTGCTGCCTGGGTTCAGGTTTACTGGCGAGCGCGATATGGGCGAGGCCGATAATGGCATTGAGCGGCGTGCGGATTTCATGGCTCATATTGGCCAGGAATTCGGCCTTACTCTGCGATGCAGCCAAGGCCTCATCTTTGGCAATCATTAATTCCCGGGTGCGCTCGTTAACAATTTGCTCCAGATTTTGATTGATCTCCTCCAGGCGCTGGTTGGCCACCACCCGTTCAGTCACGTCCACCCACACACTGGCAAATGCCTGGGGTGATTCGCCCTGGGAGTAAGTCACGGGAAAACGCACTATGCGGTAATAAACCGGCCTGCCATCCGGAGCGCGCAACTCGGTGATGTAATCTTTCCAATAGGATTCAGGCCCCAATTGCTCTTCAACCTGAAATAAGGGTTTAACCCAGGCGGGGATGGGCAATGCATCAATTGAACTTCCCAACAAATCGCTTTTATGGATTTTAAGTAGCTGGCAGAACGCCGGGTTGACCACGATCAGGCGATGGTCAAGCGAGGTCATGTGAATGGGCGGCGGTAAATTATCCAGCAGTGAGCGGAAACGGCCCTCACGGCTGGCCAAACGATGGCGGTTGATAATTGCAGTGATGGTCAGCACCACAATCAACGTAATCGCGCTCAAACTTAAACCGATAATAATATTGCGCGAGGCCAGATAGGGTGCCATGGCCTCATCCACATCCTGTTCGATGATAATACCCAGCTCCATTTCATCCAGCCAGCGGCCGGCACCAGCGACGGTAATGCTGCGGTAATCGTGATAGCCGAGTTTGATCAAGCCCGCTTGGCGGTTAATCAAAAAATCCACCATTTCGGTAAACGGGCCTTGCTCCCCCCGCGCGAGCGGACGGCGAACCTCTGCCCCGATACGGGCAATTTTTTGTTGCGCCGCAAAACTCGAGGCATCTTCATTGGCCGTGGTAAAACGCGCAGGCGTAATAAAGCGACCCTTGTTATCGATGGCATAAATCTCGCCTGAACGACCGGTTCGACCTTTAAAAAAGATAGGGAAGAAACTCGACTGGGTATTAAAGCGCAGACAAAAATAGCCAGGGGCACTCACTTCCGCTTCAAACAGCACACACATGTTTTGCATGAGGGTACCCGCCGGTTGTATTCCACGGGGTCCCTCAATCGGGCGCACGGCGGTCACCGGACGCGAGATAGCCGGACGTTTGGCCAGGGCTTTATCCAGCACCTCCAGGGTTTCCGGCAATTGCACAGGTTGTTTGATATATGACCGGGTACTGGCCGCCACCAGGATGCGTTCATGGTTGATCACGGAAAACCCGTCGAAGCCCATCACCATCAGTACCGGATAAAGCCAATCGCGCAGTGCCTCATGGGTAGCGGGATTATTGCCCTGTTCCAGCAACACTCTTTTTAACAGGGTTTTGCCCTGCGATGAATTGGCCAGCATATGGATAGCGGCGAGGTTCTGCTGCTGCCATAACTGGATAAGTTCAGTGAACGAATTAAGCGAGGTTTGCAAATGTTCGCGGACGATGCGCTCCTGGCTGGCATGGATATGGCGCAACGCGAAGCTGGTGAAAAAAAACAGCAGCACTATGGCAAGTGCTGCTGATAACAGGATGGGATTAACCAGCGAGAAAAAACGGAAGTATCTGGTTATCCAGGACTTGATGTTTGGCATAGGGTTTGTTTACGTAGCGAATCCTGTTCAATCCAACCCAGCAATTCGCGCCCGGGCATGGGCCGCGCCAGCAGGAAGCCTTGCGCCTGTTTACAACCCAGGCTTTTGAGCAAGTGTAGCTCGGCTTCCGTCTCAACACCTTCTGCAACCGTCGTAATTCCCAAACGCTGGCCCATTTCGATGGCGGATTTCAAAATATTGCCAATATAAGACCGCGCTGGTGCTCCCTGGACAAAGGAGCGATCAATTTTCAATTCTGAAAACGGGAAGCGCGATAACTGCTGCATGGATGAAAAGCCAGTGCCGTAATCATCGATGGAAATACCAAAACCTTTCAACCGCAACCGGCTGATTGTCGCCAACGCCGAGGGCAAATCCACGACCAATGCACTTTCGGTAATTTCAAAGGTAATAAAGTGCGCGGGTATGCCCTGGCGAATCACGCGCTGGATAATTTCATTGGCCAGATTAAATTCCGCAAGGGATTTGGCCGAGAGGTTAATCGCTACCGGAATAAATTGCCCCAACTCCCACCAGCCATTCATGTCTTGCAATATCTGCTCAAGCACCGAGAGAGTTAAATCGCCAATCAAGCCATGTTCTTCTGCGAGCGGGATAAATACGGTAGGGGGAATCCATTCGCCCTGGGAATTTTTCCAGCGCGCCAGGGCTTCCACACCCGCGATACCCATGGTTTGCAATTCAATTTTGGGTTGGTAGTACACCTGGATGGTAGCGCGGTCCAGGGCCGTTTTTAATTGTTCAACGTCTGTTTCTACCGGCGTATGCGTTTGTTCCAGGCGGCAAACACCAGCGTTATAACTGCCCAGCGCATCGGCCAGGTCAGCTGGATTAACCGGCTTGCGGAATGCGCCCAGCAGGGTCACTCCCAAAGCCTCGGCCATAGTGGCTACGGCGCTGATCAAGACTTCATCGGAACTGCTGGCAAGTACCACTGCTGGCTTGTGTTGCAGTTGTGCCAGCTGTTGCAATACTTCAATGCCGTCCATTACCGGCATTTCCAGATCCAGCAACATCACCGCAGGCATTTGTGGAAGTTGCGCAAGTTGCTCCATCGCCAATTTGCCGTTAGCAGCTTCATAGACCTGATTGATACCAAAGGCGCGCAGGCAGAGGTGCGCGCTATATCTATGCATACTGCTGTCATCAACTACGATAACGCCCAGCTGCTGGATATCGTCATGCAAGCTGACTGAAGCATTCAGGTGGGCGGAGGTATTGAGTGAAATCATAAATCGCTCACTGGTTCCAAGGTGCGGAAGAATAGCAAATTTACCCACATTAACCGCGACCGTTTGTTTCCGCTCCATCACGCTCACACAGCGACGCGTTTGAGTGTGCTGGTGACCGGAGCAGGTTTGCGGTATATCGATGGCTTGATCGTTTTCACTCCAACATCCAATCCTTGCAAACTTTCACAGTGACCCAGGATCAGCCAACCACCGGGACGCAAAGACTGCAACATGTTATCGATCACTTTCTGTTTGGTTTCGTTATCAAAATAAATCAGCACATTGCGCAAAAAAATCACATCGAACTGCGCGTTATTTTCGCGTGCATGCAGCAGGTTATGCTGTTCAAAACTAATGCGGGAACGCAGGGAGGGAACTACGGCGAGCATGCCTTCGTAATCGCCAATGCCGCGGCGGCAATATTTTTTTAAATAATCAGCCGGGATGTGATTGATGCGCTCTGCGCGATACACACCGGTGCGCGCATGTTCCAATACCTTGCTGGAAATATCGGTAGCCAGGATATCCCAATCGCATTTACCCAGGGTCTCGGCCAATACCATCGCGATACTGTGTGGCTCTTCGCCAGTCGAGGATGCCGCGCACCAGACGCGCATTTTGTTGGCACCTTGCTGCGGAATAATGTCATCTCGCAGGAAATGAAAATGCGCTGGCTCGCGGAAAAAATAGGTTTCGTTGGTAGTGAGCAAATCCACCATGGTGTTGCGCTCTTGCGCACCGGCGGAACTGCATACATAAGCAAAATACGTTTCGTAATCCCTGTGCCCCAACAGCTCCAGGCGACGCCACAGACGGCCAGTGACCATCGCGGTTTTGTCGGCGCCAATCACAATACCCGCAGTGCGATAGACATGATCGCGGATCTTGTGGAACGCAAAGGGGCTTATGTTGCTAAGCAAACTCATAATCCTGTATCAACCTGATAGTTATATTGGAGACTTCAAAAATCTGCGTGCTGGCAGTTCCCTGGTCATGTTAGAGCGTCGCATTCGAGAATTGCCAGCCGGATTAATAGTCCGCTAGCAGTGGTGCCCAGTGTGGGGGTTTGGCAAAAAAGCGGTGAGAGTAGAAATACTCAGGTGGCGTGGGGGATAACACCTAGGGCTGGGCTTCCCGCCCTTACAATTTGATCAATATCACCTAATGAGATTAACTCCTTATTATCGTTTCCTGCATAATCCTTATATCGGAATTTGTCTTCGCAGTTGGCTTAGATAAGTGGCGTTTAAACAAACCGGGAGGTAAATGTGAGCGAAAAAACATTGTGGTTAGCATCTTTTAGGGTACGGGTACTGGAAGGCTGTCCTATCGACTTCGATGGGTCCGAATTTATGTTTGGTGAAGCTGCCGGGTTTGCGGAGAGTGAGGCAGAGTTTCAAGCGGCTGTCGCTGGCAAGTTAACAGAAAACAAATTTGAGCCTCTTGAAACTTATCATCTGACTCCGGCGGAAAGCGCGAAGTGGGTTTCCGGCAACGATGATATGGCGGATATCCTGGAGTTAGTTGAGGAAGTGAAATTCTCCGGTGAGCTTGGGTTTGGCCCATTCCGCTCATCGAATTATTTGGAGGTTCATAGATAAAT
>JAJQJO010000425.1 GCA_021323495.1 Cellvibrio sp.
CCGAGCGTAAACGCCAATTTGTCATTGTAGGTGTATGTCAGGTCGACATGCTGAACACCATCCAGACTGGCATCACTTTGGTCATCTTGAGAATGAACACCATACTTCAAGGTAAATTTGTCAATTACAACAGCAAGGGTCGCATAGGAATAACTGTTATCGCCGTATTCAGAAGCAATATTTTTGTAATAAGTAGCTGTTACCGGGCCATAACCCACCGCAAGGACTCCTTCAGACGCCTCGCCAGCCTTAATCTCAGATGATGGGTAAACATAACTCCAGAAACTCAAATCAACTTTGAAATTCCCGAACGCATGGCCGTAACCCGCATAGAGGTCAATTTCTTGCCCCAGTACCGCATCACCCGATGCTGCCCATACACCGCCGTAGAAACCACCACCGGTTAATTTTAAGTCGCCCCATACTTGTGGATCACCAGCGCCCAGATCAAAACCACGCCAGTAGTACATATTGGCTGCGCCAACCGCAGCAGCAACCTCAGCATGCGCCGCTGGTACAGAAAAACCGGCCATTGCTGAAAGAGCGATGGCACCAGCGATTAATTTTTGTTTCATCTTCATGAGTTCTTCCTCGATTAATGGTCTTTACTAGTTAGTTTTTTGAGGCAGCTATTGATAATGCACACTAGCTTGATGCCGTTAGTGCAGATACCAAGCCAATTTTATTTTTGTCTTTAAAATCATTGTATTATAGATTGAATACAAGATTGCATACCTTAAACAAAACCGGCACAAGCACAAGCATGGTGCACAAAAACCAAGCGCGCCACTCGGGCGCGCACCAAAACAACTCATTTGAAGCGAATGATGTATTCCTTAATTTTTTGCAGCTCCTGTTGCGCATTGGTATTTCCTTCCACCAGAGGAGGCTCAGCCAACTTACGCAGCAGCCAGGCATTTACGGCGACTATCCATCCACGTATCGACCAGGGTAGATACAGCAAAAGGGCAAACAGTACTATGGCCACACCAATTAGCGTTTGCGACGATAAAGCCTCATCAGCCAAATGTTTCCCAATAATAATGGCAAGCACCGGCGTCATTAGGGTAATTAACGATACGACTGTGGCTGACAGGCGCTGCAGGATGTAAAAAAACAATGCAGCTCCTACCAACGATCCCATGATCGACAAATAAATAATCGATGCACCTGATTTCACAGAAACGTTATGCGGTATTGCGCCGTCTATTAACCACCAACTCAAAACCAACCCCGGCAGCGAAAAGATCAACGCACCACTGGCTTGGTGAAATGCGTCGAGGTTTACAGTTTCCTGTTGAGTTAATTTTTTTACCCACACGCTACTAAAGCTAAACAATACACAGGAAAGCAAAATACTGGCGATGCCATACACCGAGCGGGAATTAAATTGTAATTGGTGATAAAAAATAACGATCAGGCCAATCAAAGCCAGCACAAGGGCCATTACTTTCTTGAGCGTGAATGGATTTTGTTTTAGCAACAACAATGTTATCAACCCGGTAACAAAAGGCGACATTGCAAAAATCACTGCCACTAAACCTGACGGTATAAATTGCACGCCCCAATACACCACCGGCATGTTGGGAAAAATACCGATCGATGCCGCAAAATAAATGCGGGCATGCTGCCAATAAGTAGAAAGGGATTTTCGCAATAGCCCATGCAGGAGCAGCGCAATAGCTAACGCAATAGCCATACGCGCCACTACCGCGGCCATAAAACTGAGACTATCGCTACTCCATTGAATAGCGAGGGGGGTGGTAGCCCAAATTAGCACCACGGAAAAATACGCAAATAACACGGCCACGGCATAACTCCTTATTGCCCAATGAGCAACTTACGAGGGAATGACCGCAGCAAAAAAACAGCAAAGCTGAAATTTAAAAAACTGAAACCATAAAACAAAAAGGCCGCAGTTTTTATGCTGCGGCCTTTGTTTATAACGATTATTCAACTAATCAACAAATTCCGCAAAGCAACGCGCAATGACCACGCACCAATAAATTGGTCGTAGTGCGACGGCGTGCTTAATGGAATTCATTCGGAACATAATTAATTGGTCTAAGGTTATAAGGTTTTGTTTAAGTGCAGCGAGGTTAATTTAATTTCCATTCAGCCACAAGTCATTTTTGCATTTTTTTTATCCAATCGATTCGCCTATACTCATGCCTGGATTCTTTAATGATAAATTACGATGAATACATATCTGGTTGGCGGCGCGGTGCGCGATAAGTTATTAGGCCGCACCATCACTGAAAAAGATTGGGTGGTGGTCGGCAGCAGCCCGGAGCAAATGCAAGCGCAGGGCTTTATACCCGTGGGTAAAGATTTTCCAGTGTTTCTGCATCCGCAAACCAAAGAGGAATATGCGCTCGCCCGCACCGAGCGCAAAACCGGTAAGGGTTATGCCGGGTTTAGTTTTTATTGCGGTGAAGAAGTGACATTGGAAGAAGACCTGATCCGCCGCGACCTCACCATCAATGCCATGGCGGAAGATGCAAACGGCATGATTATCGATCCTTATAATGGCCAGCAGGATCTTGCCGATAAACTGCTGCGCCATGTATCCCCCGCATTTGCCGAGGATCCAGTGCGCATTTTACGCATCGCCCGTTTTGCCGCCCGCTATCATGCTCTTGGCTTTCACGTCGCCGATGAAACGATATCGTTAATGCAAACTATGGTCGCCAATGGTGAGGCTGATCATCTTGTTGCCGAGCGTGTATGGAAAGAAACCGAGCGCGCCCTGGGCGAACCACATCCGGAAATATTTATTGAAGTATTGCGTGCGTGTAATGCGTTAGCCCGTCTATTCCCGGAAATTGATGCTCTTTTTGGCGTACCACAACCAGCGGCCCATCATCCCGAAGTTGATACCGGAGTTCACACGCTAATGAGCCTGCAACAGGCCGCAGCATTATCACCCAGTACCTGTGTAAGGTTTGCCACGCTGCTGCACGATCTCGGCAAAGCGCAAACACCATCGGAGGAGTGGCCACGCCATATTGCCCACGAAAACCGTAGCCCGCCGCTCGTCAAACAATTGTGCGAACGTATTG
>JAJQJO010000426.1 GCA_021323495.1 Cellvibrio sp.
AAAGAACTTTTGGCGATGCCTGCTTGTTCGGCAGCCGTTTTGGCATTAGCCAGCGCAAATTCAGTATTGGCCTGATCGGTCACATCGCGGGTTAATCCAACCAATCCAAGTAATTTTTTCTTGTTATCAAAAATAGGTACTTTTATTGAATCCTGATACTTGTCTGTACCATCGGCATTTTTAAGGTGTTCGCGGTTACGCAAGGGGATGCCGGAACGCAACATGGCTTGTTCTTCCATAAAAATTTTTTTGCCTTCTTCCGCCCCCAGGCGCGGCGAATCCATATCGGTTTTGCCTTGCCAATCATCGTTATGGTTAAAGCCATGAAAGTCGCGCCAGGCTTTGTTGCCCCCAAGAAAACGGGAGTGAGTATCCTTGTAATAAAAGAGATCGGGTAATTGATCCTGCAGGAATAAAAAATAATTGGCTGATTTAATCGCGGCTTCCAGCTTCTGGTAACTGGCATCAACTGAAAAAATGGCGCCTGACCAACAGCTACCGTCATGATTGGCAGAGTATTGGGCTTGCAACAAATAACGGTGTTTTTGGTTGTTAAGGCGTTGGTGGGAAAATTCGATATTGATTGGTTGGGCAGTGGAGTCCTGCGGTGACGTTTCTGAAAAGCCTCGTTGCAGCCGGGATTTTTCCGGCTCGGGTAAGATATTAAAAAAGTAATCGGGATTGGCCATGACATCCGACGCGGCAACACCAAAATAATCATGGATGGCGGAGCTGCAAAAATCAAAACCGCAACCTTGGGCAGTTGATTTAAAAGTGAATAAAACAAAGGGATAGTTATTATTTTTTTCCATTGTTTACTCCAGGTTGCTATTCACAACAGCTACAACATGTCACTACATGGAGTCCTCATTGATGCTGCCCTCCATAATCCTCGGGATGCAAAAGGCTTGGCGTTAAAATATCTATTTAGCCTAGTTCATAAAATGGGGTTTGCCAGAGAAGGGGGCATGCTTATTTATTCTTGTCGCTTGGTTCAATATCAATCTTCGCCCCAGCGCGGCATTAACTCCTGTTGCACCCCGAGCTGGTCCAGAATGCGGGCCACAATAAAATCCACTAATTCTTCCACCGTTTGCGGTTGCATATAAAAACCGGGGCTAGCAGGTAACACCACCACGCCCATCTGGGTTAGCTTGAGCATATTTTCCAAATGGATTTCGGAGTAGGGAGTCTCGCGCGGTACAACAATTAATTTGCGGCGTTCCTTCAAGGCAACATCGGCTGCGCGCTCGATTAAATTATTGCTTGCACCATGGGCAATTGCAGAAAGCGTGCCGCCACTCGCGGGGCAAATCACCATTGAGCTGGGCGAACTTGAACCAGAGGCCACCGCCGCAAACCAATCATCTTTGGCGAGTAATTGCAGCTGTTCTTCATCGGCGCCAAACATTTCACACAGCATTGCCTGCTGCTCTTCCAGATCGCGCGGGAGATCCAGGTCTGTTTCCGTGCGGATCACTACTTCTGCTGCACTGGAGATCATCAAAAATACTTTACAGTCCGCTGCCAACAAACACTGTAGCAACCGCAATCCATATTGCGCACCGGAAGCGCCGGTAATTGCGAGAGTGACTGAGCGTGGTTTTAGTTGATTCATGATGTGCCTCGGATTTTTGGTGAAGGTATCTACAGCAAACGCGATTTAACTAGTCTTTTTAAATCCCTCTTGGCTGCGCGCCCCATTCCAAAGGGTGATTTTTCTCGCCCCTTCTGTAACGAGGCGCGTAGCCAGGATTGGGAAGGGATTTATTTTCCCAACACCTCTTTTACAAATGCACGAATACTATCGTCCTGGCAGTTTTCAAAGAAACAGGCCTGGAAGCGCTCACCAGTCACGGCGGTTTTTACAATTTCCGGATCAATTGCACGCAAGCCATCCAAATAATTTTTTGCAGTAGCGGTTTTGATGCTGGTGAGAATGCCAGCGTTGCGCACTTGTGATTCGCGTCGCTCGGCTGGATAGCCTTGACCGCGCACGCCAGTAAACGCTTTTTCAAAAATCGTGCGCATATTCAATTCAGCGCCCCAGCCAAAACCCTTGGCAAAAGGCAGTGCCAGCGCGTTGCCATTATTCACCTGCGCAAACAGGTAGGCATCGGTTGGCTCTATGCAATAACCGCAGAAAACGCCGGGGTGGGCGTTAAGGGACATCATTGCGCCCTGGCCTGTACCGCAACCACTCACAACAAAATCGACTGCCTTGGAGTTCAACAACAAGCTGGCGATCACACCGAGGTGGATGTAAGTCAAATAATGATCGTTATCATCACTCATGCCCACATTGAATACACTGTGTTGTTGGTTGGCGGCAACTTCTTGCAACTGCTGCAACACTATCGCGTTTTTCGCTGCCTGGCTAAATTCGTTCATTAATGCAATTTTCATGGCAAAAGCTCTCAAAAAGTGGAAAGGGTGTTATGACAGGCTCTTTGGCACTGTTTTGATGGTAATGACCGATTGATAGCAGAAGTAGAATGATATAGCGCGAGCGCGATTAATTGAAGGGCAAATGTATTAGGTATTTGGGTTTAAGCCAAATACCTACTGGTCCGGATATGGAAGCTCATTTTAAGCGGGCAGGTCCCGACTTTATACCTCACTTCCCTTCGTTAATATTAATTTATTGGTTTTCTTCCTGGTTTAATGTTCTCTCCCATATTGTGTAATAACCTGCATTTTTCATGTGATTAGTTATTTCATAGGCTAGATCTGGCAGCATGTCAGTATTATCTGTATTTCCTAAAACCGGGTTTTCAGATTCACTATCTGAATGTATGTTTTCCACTACGTCCCAAACAAATGCACAAAACAATTCGGCATCCTTCTCGGTCTTGATGCCGTTTTTGTATATGTCATCAATATCGGTTATTTTTTTCTGCACAATGTAGTGTTCAAGTAAATCTGCGATATGTGGATAACGATTGCATTGAATCATCACTCTTACATCGCATGCTTCGTCAACTGCTCAATCAACTTCTGATGCACCCCGCCAAATCCACCATTACTCATAATCACAATATGGGTATTCGCCTCGCTGAGTG
>JAJQJO010000427.1 GCA_021323495.1 Cellvibrio sp.
GGTTGGACCTATCTGCGAAACCGGCGATTTCCTTGGTAAGGACCGTGACCTGGCCCTGGAGGCAGGCGACTTATTGGCAGTAATGTCGGCGGGTGCCTACGGTTTTAGTATGAGTTCCAACTACAACACCCGCGGCCGCGCCGCTGAAGTGGTAGTGGATGGTGACCAGATGCATTTGGCACGCGCGCGCGAAACTTTTGACGATATGATTCGCGGTGAATTGTTGTTACCGGAATAAGCTACCAGAATAAGCTACCGGAATAAGTAGCCAAATAATTTAGCCATTAATTGTGGGCTCCCCGTATTTCGTTACACTCGATATGGGCTACATTTATAACGGACATAATCATGCGTTTACGTTTTAGCAAAATGCACGGCTTGGGTAACGACTTCGTTGTAATCGACGGGGTTAGCCAAAGCGTGCGGTTAACGCCGGATAAAATCCGCTTCATCGCCGGCCGCAATTTCGGTATTGGTTGCGACCAGATTCTAGTGGTGGAAACGCCCGAGACTCCCGATGTGGATTTTCGTTATCGCATCTATAACTGCGATGGCAGCGAAGTGGAGAACTGCGGTAATGGTGCTCGCTGTTTTGCAGTGTTTGTGCGCGAACGCAAACTCACCGGCAAAAGTATCATTAAGGTAGAAACGGCGGGCGGCCTGATGGAATTGCGCGTGCAACAAGACGAGCAGGTCAGCGTCGATATGGGTGCACCGCGTTTACAGCCAGCACAGGTTCCCTTTGTTGCCGATGTGCAAGCTATCACTTATCCATTTGATGTTGCCGGTCGAACCTGCGAAATTTCCGCTGTGTCCATGGGTAATCCCCACGCTGTGCTGGTGGTAGATGATGTGAAAACCGCACCGGTTGCCGAACTCGGGCCGCTGATTGAAAATCATCCGCGTTTTCCTGCGCGCGTAAATGCAGGTTTTATGCAAATCGTAGCGCGCAACGAAATTAATTTACGTGTATTTGAGCGCGGCGTGGGTGAAACCCTTGCTTGCGGCACTGGCGCTTGTGGTGCAGTAGTTGCTGGCTGTTTGCGCGGTTTGCTTGATGAGCAAGTCAAAGTAAACTTGCCCGGTGGTAGTTTGCAGATTGAGTGGCCAGGTGACGGCCAGCCAGTGATCATGACGGGACCAGCGGTCACCGTATTCCATGGACAAATAAAAATCTAATTGGTCTTAAATAAGCTGACTGCTATGAATGACAAAATTCCCACGCTCGCCGATCCGTTAGAGCCAGAACAAATCGAAGCTTACCTGCGCGAGCACCCGGATTTTTTTGAACAGCACCATGAATTGCTGGCGGAGATAACCCTGCCGCATGAATCGGGTTCAGCTGTATCATTGGTGGAACGGCAGGTGGCGATATTGCGTGAGCGCAATATCGATATGCGCCATCGCCTGAGCAAGCTGCTCGATAACGCACGCGATAATGATAAGTTATTCGATAAAAGCAAGCGCCTGGTGCTGAGCCTGATCGAGGGCCAGGATATGGGTGATATCATCGATGCGTTGCATTACAGTTTTGATAAGGATTTTAATATCCATTTCACCAGCGTTATCCTGTTTGGCAATGCCGACAAAATTCCCAGCAGCCAGGCACGTATTGTGACAATCGCCGAAGCGCGCGAGCATGTTGGTCCGCTATTAAAGAATAGTCGCGCTGTCTGTGGCACCCTGGGTGCCAGGGAAATGGAATTTATTTTTGGCGAACACGCGCGCGAAATCGGCTCGGTTGCCACAGTGCCGCTCATCCATGGCAGTGTGTTTGGTTTGCTCAGTATCGGCAACCGCGACCCACATTATTACCGCTCCAGTATGGGCACCTTGTTTTTGAGCTATATTGCTGAAGTGCTCAACCGTTTATTGCCGAAATATTTGCCGCGCTAACTCTTGATACGTTCCGGGGGGCGCCCAGCGGAGATTTATGACAGACCTTTCTCCACCGGTTACACCCTTGCCATTCGCCGAACAACTCACAGCGTTTTACACTTATATGCGCAGTGAGCGGCAGCTATCTATCCATACCCAAACAAACTACGCGCGCGATCTGGAAAAATTCCAGGTTTTTTGCGCCGCAAAATCCATCAAAGAATTGCATATGCTGGGCGTTAACCATATCCGCATGGCGGTTGCGCAATTGCACCGTGAAGGTCTGGGTGGAAAAAGTTTACAGCGCTGGTTGTCAGCGCTGCGCAGTTTTTTCCAGTTTTGCATCAGGCGTGGCTGGCTTAAAAATAATATTGCCGACGGTATAACTGCGCCCAAATCGCCCAAAGCATTACCCAAAACATTGGACGCCGACCAGGCAGCGCAATTTGTGCAAGTGGAAGGCGATGATTTTATTAACAAGCGCGACCGTGCATTGGTGGAATTAATTTATTCCTCCGGCTTGCGCCTGGCAGAAGCGGTAAGTTTAAATCTCGCTGACATTGATTGGGGCGATGCCATGCTCACCGTTACCGGTAAAGGCCGAAAAACCCGCACGCTTCCCATCGGCTCCCACGCCATTAAAGCGCTTACCGATTGGCTGGAAGCGCGCACGCTTTACACCCAAAATGACGAGCATGCGCTCTTTACCACCCAGCGCGGCCAACGCATCAGCCATCGCGCTGTGCAAATGCGCATGCAACAGCTCAGTATCCAACAAGGCATGGATAACCCTGTCCATCCGCACATGCTCCGCCATTCCTTCGCGAGCCACATGCTGGAATCCAGCGGCGATTTACGGCTGGTGCAAGAGCTGCTCGGCCACGCCAATATCTCCACCACCCAGGTTTATACACATCTCGATTTCCAACACCTCGCAAAAGTTTATGATAAGGCGCATCCGCGGGCGAGTAGGAAGAAGGATGATGAGGTGAAGTAATTTCTATCGGTGCAAATGGCCGCGATAGTCTTTAATCAAATCCCAATATTTGTTCACGCTGAATTAGGCTATTAAGATTGGGTGGGTGATTTGCGAGAAGGCCTCTATAACTGAGGCTCAATACGTTGTCGAGGCGTTCCTTTGTCAGAATTGGAAGCAAATTTTACCCGATCGGATGTGGGTT
>JAJQJO010000428.1 GCA_021323495.1 Cellvibrio sp.
GTCTGTGCAAGCAGAAGTCGCACGTATTCCGCTGGGCAATGGCACAGTTGCTATTGAAATCACCCCCGATATTGGCGGACGTATTTTGTCGGTTGGATTGGTTGGCCAACCCAATTTTTTAAAAGTGGGCGCTGCGGTTATCGATGAACCTGATCCAGTGGTAACCCCGGCGGCAAATAACATCGGTTATCTTGGCCACGAAACCTGGGTCGGCCCGCAAAGCCAATGGTGGGTGCATCAACTGGTAAATGATGCGCGCCGCGCAGCGCAATCGGTATGGCCTCCGGATCCTTTTTTAATTCTCGCTAAAAATATTGTGCAGGAAAAAAATGCACAGCAAGTAGTATTGCAAAGTCCTAACAGCCCGGTATCGGGTGTGGCGATGCAAAAAACCTTTGCGTTAGTGGATGGCAAACCCAACCAAATCCGTTTGGATGTAAGTGCACAGAATATTCGCGATACAAAAATCGCCTGGGATATCTGGTTTAATTCGCGCGTTCCCCACACCACTAACGTGTATGTGCCTGTTGCCAATATGAACGATGTGCGGGTTGAACACTTTACCGATGCCACCTATGGCCCGCTCGAACATAATTTCAGTGATGGAATTTTTGCGCTTGAAAATCATCCATCGGGTACGCATCAAGGGCGCAAAGGTAAAGTATTTATCCAGCCCGCGCAGGGGTGGATGGCGGCATTCCGCGATCAGCAATTACTGATAATCCAATTCATATTGCAACCCAAAAGTGCGATCCATCCGGAGCAGGGGCAAATCGAGCTTTATCAGGAATTTTTGTCCGCACATCAGGGCGACGGATTATTGGAGCTTGAAGTACATGCTCCCTACAAAACCCTCAAGCCACGCGAATCCATGTCGGCCACTGAAACCTGGACGCTAATATCCTATACCGGTGCACATACACCTGCAGCACAGAAAGCATTTTTGCGTGAGCTCGCATCTGCCAAGGTCATGGCATTGGATTAATTATTCCCCTTGTTTCCAGGCATTTGTGATGGCAACAATCCAGAGGGAAATAGACGGAGACGAATAGGGCAACATAAACAGAAAGGAGTCTGTGTGGAAAAACCGTTGGAAAAAAGCCAGCTCATTAACGGAGCTGGCTGCTAAAGCATCGATTAATAACCCACACTGTCCGCAAATTTAATAATGTTGCTACCGTAATCACCACCCCAGCTGTAGCCCGTGCGGCGTTCTAATGACATTTGGGTGATGTCGTAGAATTTACTACCATCGCGATCACTGAAAAATCCACGGTTGGTGTTTAAATCGTAAAAGCGATACCACATTTTGCTACCGGATTTTTGCACGATGGGATTGGTTGCGGCCTGTGATGAATCGTAGGTGTAACCGTCGAGATAGGTATTGGGACTTTCGAACCAGGCAACCCCTGCTTTTACTGCTGCTTCAATTGCCGATGTTTGTGGTTGGGTCATCAGGAACGCGATGATACCAACTGATTCACTACCACTCAGCGATTGCAATTCATAGGCGCGAGCTGCTTTAGGTTGATAATCAAATGCACCGTGTTGTGCGCACCATACCGTTAATTTCCCATTCTGTTTCCATTGTGCTTTCAAAATGTAATCAACACCTTTTGTTACGGCTGTTTTAAATTTTGTGCGATCACTGTCGGAGAAAACATCGGTATCAAACGGGGCGCGTTTGTTGACAGCAAAATCGAGTACCGTCAGCGCATAAGCCATGCCGTTATCGTTAAAGGTGGCATGGTCGGCATAGCCACCTTTTAGCGGATAAAATTGTGGTAATGCGCCTGAGCTGTATTGTGAACTCACCAGGTAGTTGGCCGCCTTACGCACTGCATCGCGATATTTTGTGTTCGAACCATTTTTATAAACTTCAGCGAGGTACACCATCTCGGTAATGGTAGCGCCATTGTCAATAGTGCCGCTGTCACTGCCACCATTACCAGCGCCTACGCTGTTGTAATCAAGATTTTTTGGCCAGCCGCCGTTGGATTGTTGATAAGAAAGCACAATGTCGGCCCTGTCCGGGTTCCATTTGGTTCGGGATTTATTAAACCAACTGGCAGCCGGGTTGCCAGTGAGCGTCAACAACTTTGCGGCGCTGGAGCTGGAAGCAGAGCTGGTCGCTACACTGGAACTCGATTTTACTGATGAGCTACTGCTCAAGGTGCCACCGCATACACCGGCTTTGGTTTGTGCGCCTTCAATTTTTATTGAATCGATATTCGCCAAACCGTCGGTAGTGAGCGATGAAAGTTGCACATTATTATTGCCTTGCACCAAATCAATTTCGATGCTTACCGTTTGCCAACTTGTCCAGCCACCGGTTGGAGGTAATTGCACTGTGTAGTTGCCACCGCTGCCGCCATTAATCAACAGCGAACCATTTCGGTTAGCAGTTCCGCCGTTGGCAAAACGAAATGTCAGCGTGTGTCGGCTGCTGCTGGTTGCATCAACCGCCCACACAATTGCCGCACCCTGTGCGTTGGTACTATTGGTATAACCGTTGCCGGTATAACCGGTGTTAGTACTCTCTGCCGCAATACCGTTTACACGGCAGAATCCCGCTTGTTCTTCCTGGATAGTAAATGAATAGGTTGCTGGCACACTTGAACTACTGCTTGATATAGCTTTGCTCGATACCGAACTACTGGTCAGCGTAATTGAGCTTGATGATTTTGAACTATTCATCACACTCGATTGAAGTGAACTGGCAATACTTGAGCGGATAGCACTTGCGCTGGATTTGCTACTCGGGGTTGATGAAGTAGTTGCGCCACACAAGCTGCCATTCACTTTAGGCGCGCTGGCAGTGCCGCTGGCTTGGAAACCAAAACTGGCCGACGCATTGGGTGCAAGGTTGGCATTCCAACCTGATGCCGTTGCGGTGTAAGGATTAGAGCCGGAGAGTGTCGCATTCCATGCATTGGTCACACTCGCACCGGATTCCTGCCAGGATACAGACCAACTATTCACCGGTTGGGTAGTATCGTTGATGATCCTGATTTCCCCGGTGAATCCTGAGCCCCAATTGTTGGTGATTGTGTAAGA
>JAJQJO010000083.1 GCA_021323495.1 Cellvibrio sp.
TTCTGGTAAGGAGAGCACCTGATGAAAGTTGAATTGATTAATCGCCCGGGTAATACCGCTGCCAAAATAACTTTGCAACCCGGCGAACATTGCACGGCCGAAGCGGGCGCGATGATTGCCATGAGCGGCAACATGAATATTACTACCAGCACCCATAAAAAAAATTCGGGTGGCATTTTGAAAGCCGCGAAACGAATGCTTTCCGGTGAATCATTTTTTCTCAACCATTTTGATGCCACGGGAAAAGCCGGTGAGGTATGGCTGGGTTCCAATCTGGCGGGCGATATGCTCACGCTGGAGCTCGACAATGAAAACCTGATTGTGCAGAGCGGCTCCTTCCTGGCCTGTGAAGATTCGATTGAAATGGATATGGGCTGGCAGGGATTTAAATCCCTGCTCTCGGGTGAAAGTATGTTCTGGTTGAATTTAAAAGGGCGCGGTCACGTTGTACTGTCTTCGTTCGGGGCGATTTATCCGATTGAAGTCAATGGCGATTATATTGTCGATACTGGCCATATAGTCGCGTTTGATGAAACCCTGAATTTCACTATCACCAAAGCGGGCAGTAGTTGGCTGCAATCCCTATTGGGTGGTGAAGGCCTGGTCTGTAAATTCAGTGGCCGGGGAACTGTGTGGTGCCAATCGCACAATCCTAAAAGTTTTGGCCATGCACTCACCCCAAGTTTACGTGTGCGTAAAGCATAATCAGGAGACCCACCATGCAGGACAATACTTACAATCTGATATTGACCGGCCAGTTGCGCGCGGGTGTTGCAATGGCCGATGCAACCAGTGCACTCGCCATTATTTTTAAAATCAGCGAAGAAAAAATACAGCAAACCCTGGCCAAAGCGCCGGTGAGTGTTAAGAGTAATGTGGACGCAGCTACCGCAGAAAAATTTAAAATAGCGATCGAAAGAACCGGTTTTATTTGTGAAATCAAAGCGGTGAACGACGCTGCGGCTTCGCTTTCCGTAGTCGCAACCTTGCCGGTAAATAAGCCAGCGCCGGCGACAACCAGCGCGGTCGCCAGCCCAGCTGTTTTCAAAGGGCTGACCTACAAAATCGAAGGCCGTCCGGACTACAGTTTTTTAACCGTGCAGATTCCCGCTAATCAAACGCTTAAAGTTGAAGCCTCGGCGATGGCAACTATGGATACGCATTTGGTGATGAAGACCAAACTCAAGGGTGGGTTGGGGCGGTTCCTCACCGGTGAGAATTTATTCCTTAACGAATTTACGGCGGAGCGCGCGGCGGGAGAGATCGGGCTCGCGCCGGGGACGCCAGGGGATTTAATCCATCAGTATCTGGATGGACAAACCATTTTTTTGCAAAATTCCGCGTTTGTCGCAGCGACTATGGATGTCACCCTGGAAACCAAATGGCAGGGCATGTTAAAAGGATTTTTTTCCGGTGAAAGTTTCTTTTTAATTCGTTGCAGCGGCAAGGGTGATCTCTGGTTCAACTCCTACGGTGCTATTATCGAGATTGATGTGGAAAACGATTACGTGGTTGATACCAGTAATATTGTGGCGTTCACTGAAGGGCTGGAATACAACATCACCAAAGTTGGCGGTTACAAATCCTTGTTCTTTTCGGGTGAAGGTTTTGTCTGCCGTTTTACCGGTAAGGGTAAAGTCTGGATTCAAACGCGCAGTGCACAGGCATTTACCTCCTGGGCACATTTTTTCCGTCCGGTTTCCAGTAAATAACTGACTTCAAAAAGAGCCCTTGTGGCTCTTTTTTTTTCGATTCTATTCAGGAGTGTAAAAATAATGGTGCACAGTAAAACCAAAACCAGTTTTTATCGGCGCATTTATGTTGCCTGGTTAATCCAGCAGGGTATCAATTCTGTGCCTAAAATTATCGAGGTTACGGGCATGCCGCGCCGTACGGCACAGGACACACTTGCAGCAATCCATGAATTGGCGATCGAAATGGAAAATCGCAACGGCACCTATCGCATTACCAGTTGGGGTGCGGTCAGCCCGCAGTGGGTGGAGGATAATATCCCGCAGCTGAAATCGGTATTGGAATATCCTTGATAACATTGACGGAGACGCGCTATGACCACCGATAAATTGGGCCGTACCAATAGCTACCTGCAAAAAGAGCAGGGATATCGCGATAGGGCGCTCAAAATGTACCCTTGGGTATGTGGCCGTTGCGCGCGTGAGTTCACCTATTCCAATTTACGTGAGCTGACCGTGCATCACCGCGATCACAACCATGACAATAATCCTGCTGATGGTAGCAATTGGGAATTATTGTGTTTGTATTGCCACGACCATGAACACACAAAATTCCATGAGTACGTGTTGTATGGTTCAACTACCGAAAAGAAAATTGCTCCTGCAACGCACAATCCTTTCGCGCATTTGAAGGACATGCTGGATAAAAAATGAGGTACTTTTTCAGTTACGGTTTTCGTTTTTCTGCAGCATCTTTTTTGCGCGGGATTCAAAAATAAGGTAGATGACGCAGGCGATAGCCAAGGGGAGTAAAAAATACAGTATCCGGTAACCAATTAATGCGGCCAGGATACTTCCCTTGGATAGCTGGTGATGCAACATGGTGATAAAGATGGTCTCCAATACCCCGAGCCCGGCGGGAATATGGGCGATAACGCCCGCAACACTGCTGATTAATAAAATCCCCAATATTGTTTGATAACTAACCTTATCCGGCATAAGGGTAAAAATCAACAGCCCCATTAACATCCAATTAATGATTGCCAATCCCGCCTGGAAAAATGCGATTTTTATATTGGGCAGTTCGATTTTATGTGCACGAAAATGAAACGAGCGGCGCCTGGAAAAACGGCAAGCGACAAAATAACTGGCCGCTACCGCCAATAAAACGAAGCCCAATAATTGCAATGCGGTAAGCCCGATTTTTGCCCCTTCAGGCAAATCTACCATCCTGCCTGCAAAGAGGATTCCTGCGAGGATGATGTAGCCCAGCCAATTGGTGATCAAGCTCATACTTAGAATTTTAGTTATGGTGGTTGCATCCAGTCCCAAGCGTGAATATAAGCGGAAACGCAACGCGATACCGCCCACCCAGGCAGTCAAATTCAAGGTGAACGCATAGCACACGAAGGCCAGGGGCAAAACCTGGCGCGCGGGTAACTTGTGGCCGGTGTAGTATTTTCCAATTAAATCGTAACTCGCGAACACCAAAAAACTTGTCAGGGCGATTCCCGCTCCGATAAGTAATGTTTTGAGATTGTATTCGCGTAGTGCCGCTCCCACTTCTGCCCAATCGATATTTTTAATCAGCATAAATAGCAGGACAGGAACCAGGATAAAAAATGCAATGGTTAATATTTTTTTTACCCTGCGCCATTTTTTATGGTTGGGATGACGGGTCTTTTCGGCGGATGGGTTGCTATCAGAAGAAACCGAGTGGCTCATGAAATGGATTCCTTTGCATAAGCGCGTTTTTTTTCACTGCCACTATTCTTTAACGATCTTGCAGCCGCGCTATGGCCGGGTACCGGTTCTTCCACCGGGGGGATTTTTTCAACAGGAGGTGGTTCCTCTACCGGAGGCGCATCTTCTATCGAAGGCGGATTTACCGGAGTAACTAATTTCAATTCATGGGAATGTGCTGGCAACCAACCCATAATGGTTGGGAACTTACGCAAAAAATGAAAACTCAGGAAGATCAAAGGTGTGCGCCACCAATAGCCGCGCAGGACAACTTCCAAATTAAGTTGTTGGCATTCTTGTTCCACAAGATGGGCCAGATGGTCATATAATTGTTGGTTAAACCCTTGATCCTCGATAACAACATTGGCTTCAAGATTTAACGCCAAACTCAGTGGATCGAGATTGCTTGAGCCGACGGTGGACCATTTGTCATCCATCAATGCCACTTTTCCATGCAATGGCCGCTTGCAATATTCATGAATTTTTACACCGGAACGGAGCAAATAATTATAGAGCAAGCGGGACAAGGCAGTGACCCATGGCATATCCGGCTGGCCCTGTAGAATCAATATCACTTCTACGCCGCGCTGTGCTGCGCGCCTGAGTTCACGCAGCAGTCTATAGCCCGGAAAAAAATAAGCATTGGCAATAACCAGACGCTTTTGTGCCAGGCGCGCTGCAAGTAAATACTGCCGTTCTATGTCGGTGGAATGGGACCCGTTATCGCGTTCCACCATCAGCACGCGCATATTGCCGGCAGGGGCTGGAATATTCGGGCGCGCATTGCGAATATAATTTCGCCGTTCTCTGCGGCTCGAGGCGCGCAATAATAAAAGCATACAGGTCTGGTGGATATCGGCAACGACTGGCCCACGGATTTCAACAGCGTAATCCTGTTTGGCTTTAGGCCCTGCGCTCATGACATGATCCTGACAAAAATTAATGCCACCGATAAACGCAAATTGCTGGTCGACGACCACGATTTTTCGATGCAGGCGTCGAAATAAATTCAGGCGAACTCCCCAGAGCTTTGGCTGGGGGTCAAAAATATGTAACCTGACTCCGGCTAAGGCAAGCGCATCGGTGAACTCTTCACTTAAGTCCCAGGTGCCGTAATCATCGACAGTGATATCGATGCTAACGCCTCGCTGCGCAGCGGCAATCAGCGCCTGTTGGAGTTCGAACCCTATTTCATCTTCTTCAACAATAAATGTTTCCAACAGGATTTCTGTTTTCGCATTGCGAATGCATTCAAAAACCCGTGGGAAAAATTCTTCGCCATTGATTAGCAGTTTGACATCATTGCCATCGCGCCAATTTTCCTTCATAGGTGAACCTCTACTGCCAGTGGGACATGATCAGAAAGATGGGACCATGGGCGTTGATGCAGGACCTGGGGATTATGCGTAGTAGCATTACGTACATACACCCGGTCCAGGCACAACAACGGCCAGCGCGCCGGAAAACTTTTTGCCGGCTTTCCGAATTCATTTACAAAGGCTTCGCGCATATTGCAATTAGCCAACAGTTTGTCTGCGCGTTTTCTCCAGTCATTAAAATCGCCCGCAATAATAATGGGTGCGAGTGGCGGTATACTTTCAACCAACCTGCATAACAATGATAATTGCTGTTTGCGATGGTTTTCGCGCAACCCCAAATGAACGCATATCGCATGCACTTCATCATGGCCCGGCACTTTTAATACACTATGCAAAAGTCCGCGTTGTTCAATTGTGCCGATAGATACATCAAGGTTTTGAAAACGGATAATAGGATACTTGGACAGTAATGCATTGCCATGGTCACCATGGGGATAAACAGCGTTGCGTCCATAGGAATATTCCGGCCAGATACTATCGGCTAAAAATTCATATTGTGATGTGGTGGGCCAATTCTGGTGACGTAAGGCATGCTGTTTATGGCTTCCGTGCACTTCTTGTAAAAAGACCATTTCCGTTGACAGCGAGCGGATCGCTTCACGCAACTCCGGTAACACAAATTGGCGATTAAATACCGAAAAACCCTTATGCATATTAAGGGTGAGAATTCGCAATTTATGGACGGCGGGAGCGATTTGTTTGAGCTCAAACGGCTGGGCTTTCGCCTGTGGTTGCCCGGTTTCGATAATATCTACCGTAGAGCTCAAACTATCATTCATAGATTGACCGTATTTTGATGTGACAAAAGGGTATAAGGATTTTTATCACTGCGGTCTTTTCTGCTCTGTCTGTTTGCGCACATAGTTTCAAGGGCGCGCCCATGTAGTTAATGGGTGGGAAGTTGATGCAGGTAAATATCCGGGTGAGACGATAAGGATTGATGGACGTGTTGGGTCGGCTCATCGACAAGTACCTGGTGGGCGTTTTGCTCCAGTCCATCAAAGGTGCGCGCTGCGACAAGTTCCGGGGCGATCTTTTGTTCCACCACCGCCATTGTTTGCCAACACCGGTGCAAAACTGCGCGCAAGCCTGAGTGGTCCAAATAGATTGGTTTCCAACTGACGGCGCAGCATCGCTTCGGCATCATCAGCTAAAAAACTTCCTTGCTCAGCGATACCGGCGTTATTGATGAGCAATGTTACATCGGCGCAGTCGCGCGCAACCCTGGCTATATCTTCGGGGTTATTTACATCCAGTTTTACGGCAACAACACCTTCCAGTGTGACGCTTGCCGGATTGCGCGCTGCCGCGTAAACCTTACGCGCGCCGCGCGCAAGGGCTTCCTTTGCGAACGCCAGGCCCAGGCCACGGTTGGCGCCGGTAATAAGAACAACTGCATTTTCAAGTCTCATGGTCAATATCCTTGATAGTCGGGAGTGGAAGGGATACGCAAAATAGCATGGAAAGATTCGGCTACCAGTGGAAAAGCATTAGCCAAATAAACGGTGGGGATAACGTCATGGAGTTCAACAGCATTGTGTTTTTATTTGTAATATTTATCGCAATAGTTGTCCGGGTGATGAAAAATGTCCGGCAGACTCGTTACCCGATGGGCCGGGTTTGTCAGATCCAACCCCCAAAAAGACCTATAAAAGCAGGAGAACATAATGACTTACTACCGCTTGGTATCGGCGGCATGCCTCTTTGTAGCGAGCATCGCCCAAGCCGAAACCTACACAGTGCAATCCCCTAATGCCCGCGTCAAGGTTGCGGTCACCAATGATGCGAAAGGCTTAAATTACTCAGTCATATTTGATAACCAAAAAATCATTAATGATTCAGCGTTGGGTTTGATTATTAATGACCAGCCGCTGGGAAACAACGAACTGGATTTTATTGATAAAAGCCAGGATAAAGTGAAAAATTCATTTGAATTGGTTGCCGGCCGCAGCAAAAAAATTCTCGATCACTACAACACCATCACCTTGAAGTTTGCGGGCAAAGATGAGCGCAAGTCCAAATTGAATTTAATCCTGCGCGTTTATGATGAAGGTGTTGCGTTTCGCTATTTATTACCCGAGCAAGCGGGGTTGAACAATTTCACTATCCAGAATGAATTGACCCGTTATGCATTTGCCGGTGATTACACGTGTTTCGGTTTGAATCCCGGTAAATATGCCAATAGTCATGAGGGCGAATTTGACCCCATCAAAGCATCTGCAATTCGCGAACATCACCTTTACGATAATCCACTCGTGTGTAAAACCGGCGTCAGCCAAACAACATTTGCGCTTGCTGAATCCGATGTGCGTGCTTATCCCGGCGGTTGGTTTACGGGGCGTGGTGATGGTGGTCTGGGTGTGGATCTACGCTTAACGCCGCGCTTTGATAGCCGCGCTGATGGTTTGGAAAAAGCAGCGGTGCGTGCGACCATGACTGCAGCTGGCGTTAAATCACCATGGCGAGTGATTATGCTTGGTGATACACCCGGTGCACTCACTGCATCATCATTGATCGCCACCTTGGGCGAGCCAACCATAATGAAAGATACGCGCTGGATCAAACCGGGCAAAACCGCATGGGATTGGTGGAATGACAATCAGGTCGTACTGGAAAATGCCGGGGTAAAACCCGGCATGAACACTGAAACTTACAAAGCCTATATCGATTTTGCGGCAACACTTGGGCTTGAGTATATTTTAATTGATGCCGGTTGGCATGAAGGTGCAGCATGGACAAATACGCCGGGTTCCGATGTATTAAAACCGATTGCTGCGATGGATATGCCGGAAATCTTGCGTTACGCAAAAAGTAAAAATATCGGCGTCTGGGTGTGGCTGCAATGGAAGCAGTTGGACTGGCAAATGGAAGAGGCGCTACGCACTTACGAACAATGGGGCATCAAAGGTATTAAAGTGGATTTTATGGATCGTTCGGACCAGGAAATGGTGGATTATTATCACAAGTTACTGACAATGACTGCCAGATATCACATCATGGTTAATCTACACGGCGCTTATCCACCCAATGGGTTGGTCCGGACCTATCCACATTATTTAACGCAGGAAGGGGTGATGGGGGCCGAATACAACAAGTGGAGTGAACGCGTAACTGCGACCCACAATGTCACCCTGCCATTTACCCGTATGATCCTCGGTCCGATTGATTACACTCCCGGCGGTTTTCGTCACACGACAGCAGAGGAATTTCCCAATCTGCGTCGCAATACCTTGCCTTACGTGAAAACTACTCGCGGGCAGGCACTGGCAATGTACGTGGTATTCGATAGCCCATTGCAAATGCTTGCCGATTCACCCATTACCTACAGTAAAACCAATGGCAAATGGCCACAACCGCCAAGCCAATGGGAGGTGGGGCTGGAGTTTATCAAAGACGTTCCGGTAACCTGGGATGAAACCAGAATTCTGCAAGGTGATATTGGTGAATATATTGTTTCTGCACGCCGTAAAGGTAAGGATTGGTATGTGGGTGCAATGACTAATGAATCTGGCCGAACCATTAGTATTCCGCTCAGCTTTTTGGAAGCAGGTAATTACGGCATTCAAGTGTGGGAGGATGGAAAAACCATTTCTACTTTGAATAAAAGCGAATCAACAAAAACTGCCAGACAAACGATCAGCTTGACGTTGGCACCTTCGGGTGGAGCGGTGGTGGTATTGAGGCGGAAGTAGGATTTGCACGTGGCAGTTGGTGTGCCCAACTGCCATTTTTTATTGATATCGATATCAATCGTAAATTTGTTTTTTCTTCCACTTTTCATTTTCTTCGTCAAATTGTTTCCATTCCTTGCTGGACGAATTATCAGTGGCTGTCGCAGATTTTGCTTGGGCTGCTGCAGGCGTTTCAGTGCCTTCCGGTGTTGCGTCGGCCTTTTCTTGCAGTTTTGCAATGATCGAATCGAGCTGGGCAATTTGTTTTTCAAAACCACGCCCTGTGTTTTCCCCTACCAGTGCTTTGCGTGCAAGGGTGTAATAGTGGACCGCCAGACGCACCTTGCCGACTTGTTGGGATTGCCGTGCGTTAAACACATGGCCGTCAACCGACATCTGTAATACCAACCGGTTAATTTGATCGAGATAGGCTTCCGTTTGCACCTGGTTAATCAAATGCAATGCGGATTGTTGCATCACAAATTTATGGAGTTCGTGTAATAAGCTGTGCGCTTCTTTGATTTGTTGGGGATTGTCCAGGCGTGCGCGCGCTTGCTGGGAACTGTCTTTTTGCGTCGCAAGCAGGTTGGTATAAAGACTGAGTTGCTCGGCATGGGTTGGGTCTTTGGGTTCCAGGCGCGACAGCTGTTCGCAGCAATCAATCAATGCGCGATAGAGCAGGGCAGTTAAATCATTGGATAAAAACCCTGCGGGGAATCCGGTAGCCAGATCGCGAAAGGAATTGCGCCTGGCGCGCAGGGCAGTAATCAATCGCTGGCGTTGCACACGCCGCTTTTCAATTGAATGGGATAAAAACAAGTATCCCGCCAGCAAGATCAGGGCAAGGAAGATTGCGGCGATGACATAGGCAGACATGATATATAAAGCCTTATCGGTTAATTGCTGGACATATGCTTGGTTGAAGTATAGCACCGAAAAAAATGGCGCCAGAATTTGTATTTTGCTTGATGCATAAAGCGCTAAGTGCTTGTTTCCACTCCTATAAAAAAAGAATTAAAAGTGTTGACACAAGCGGCACCTGTCCCTAGAATGCGCCCCACTTCTGACGCAGACATCGGCTTGAAAGAGCAGGGTAAGCGTGAGTTGGTCCGGGTCCCCATCGTCTAGTGGCCTAGGACATCGCCCTTTCACGGCGAGAACAGGGGTTCGAGTCCCCTTGGGGACGCCATTAAAGCGGGAATAGCTCAGTTGGTAGAGCATAACCTTGCCAAGGTTAGGGTCGCGAGTTCGAGTCTCGTTTCCCGCTCCAACTTCTCTCACCAGGGGAAGTTAATCTAGTTCAATATCCAGTTTTAACTGTTAGTGGAAGTACGTTTTATCGTTGTCGTCCAGGCAGCTTTCAAATGTCCCCTTCGTCTAGTGGCCTAGGACACTGCCCTTTCACGGCAGTAACAGGGGTTCGAGTCCCCTAGGGGACGCCACATTTAGCGGGAATAGCTCAGTTGGTAGAGCATAACCTTGCCAAGGTTAGGGTCGCGAGTTCGAGTCTCGTTTCCCGCTCCAGTTTCAAGCAATTCACTTTATCTGACCCAATTTTTAATTGTCTTTCCGATAATTAATTTGCCCGTTTGGGCTCACGCATTCCTTTGCGTCTCTCCTGTTTAATGCATACCCATCAATTTTGCACGGGCTTCCCGGTAATTGAAGGGCACTTGCTGTTGCTTGGCCTCTTCACGTTGCTCATCCAATTGTTGGAAAATGGTAATCTCTTCGTCGGGCATAAAATGCAGGCAATCGCCGCCAAAAAACCACAAGAGGTCGCGATATAGCAGCGGCATCAAATGTGGGTAGGCTCCTACAACGCGGCAAATCAGCGCCTGCCCTTGCTCTAAAAAGCCAGCGCCCTTTGGTTGTCCATGAAGCTCTGTAAGTGCGGCGATAAATTCCTGGTCATCTTCAAGCGGGGATTCGGTATTAAATGGTGGTAACTGCTGTATCTGCGCGCTGAAGGCGGCGAGTAACTCCAGGTGATATG
The DNA here is from genome assembly GCA_021323495.1 of Cellvibrio sp. Taxonomy (GTDB): domain Bacteria; phylum Pseudomonadota; class Gammaproteobacteria; order Pseudomonadales; family Cellvibrionaceae; genus Cellvibrio. The sequence continues at coordinate 10,481 of JAJQJO010000083.1, forward strand.
TGTAATACTCTTGATCGTAAATAGATTGTTCTGAACTTGAAATTGACATGCTGCGCCCTGATCTGGTGGTAGATTTTCTGACCTTCATTCATCTCTGCGAGGGGTTATGACTCCGGCACTCTCACTAAGAAACCTGCGTAAAGTTTACAACGAAAAATTCGAAGCCCTAAAAGGTATTTCACTTGATGTAATGCCCGGTGATTTTTTTGCCATGCTTGGCCCTAATGGCGCAGGCAAATCAACCACCATTGGTATTATCAGTTCATTGGTGCGCAAAACCTCGGGTGTAGTTGAGGTTTTTGGTAAAAATATTGATACCGATTTTTCCATCGCCAAAAAATACCTGGGGGTAGTGCCGCAGGAATTTAATTTCAGCATGTTTGAAAAAGTGGAAGACATAGTGCTGCAGCAAGCGGGCTACTATGGTTTACCGCGCAAACAAGCAGTGGTGCAAACCGAAAAATATTTAAAACAATTGAGTTTATGGGATAAGCGCCAGACTCCTGCACGTATGCTGTCTGGTGGGATGAAACGGCGGTTGATGATTGCGCGTGCGCTGGTACATGAGCCGCAGCTATTGATTCTCGATGAGCCAACGGCAGGTGTCGATATAGAATTGCGCCGCTCCATGTGGGAGTTTTTGCGCGAGATCAATGCTGCCGGTACAACTATTATCCTTACTACCCATTATTTGGAAGAGGCGGAAAGCCTGTGCCGGAATGTAGCAATCATTGACCAAGGTGTCATTGTCAAAAATACCAGCGTTAAAAGTTTGTTGCAGCAGCTCAACAAAGAAGTTTTTATTTTTGATGTATCGGGTGACTTGCAAGCGCTGCCAAATCTACAGGGGCACCGGGTCGCACAAATTGATGAGCACTCTTTTGAAGTGGAAGTGGATAAGGGGCAATCGCTTAATGCGGTATTTTCCCAATTGACTACTCAAGGATTTGAAATTGTCAGCATGCGCAATAAATCCAATCGTCTGGAGGAATTGTTTGTGGCCATGGTCAATGCAAATAAAGATCTGGCGAGTGCTGCGCAAAAAGAGGTCCAATCATGAGTTTACAAGAGCAGTGGATTGCGTTTCTGACCATCCTGCATAAAGAAATAAAGCGTTTTACCAGAATCTGGATTCAAACCTTATTGCCACCCGCCATCACGATGGTGTTGTACTTTGTTATCTTTGGCAAGCTGATCGGCAGCCGTATCGGCGATATGGGCGGCTTTAGCTATATTGAGTTTGTCGCACCGGGCCTGATAATGATGGCGGTATTGACCAATTCTTATGCGAATGTATCCTCGTCATTTTTTAGTGCAAAATTCCAGCGCAGCGTAGAAGAAATTTTGGTATCGCCCACACCGAACTATATTATTTTATTAGGTTACGTGATGGGTGGTGTAGCGCGGGGTATGGCGGTTGGTTTGATAGTTACACTTATGTCGCTGTGCTTTACTGATTTGCATATCCATCACTGGTTTATCACCATTTTTATTGTATTAATGACTTCAGTCCTGTTTTCCCTGGCGGGCTTTATCAATGCTGTTTATGCCAATAGCTTTGATGATATATCAATTGTGCCGACGTTTATTTTGACTCCGTTAACGTATTTTGGCGGTGTGTTTTATTCGATCAATTTGCTACCGGAATTCTGGCAGCATGTGTCAGTATTTAATCCCATACTGCATATGGTCAACGCCTTTCGTTACGGCATGCTCGGGATTACCGACGTGCATATTGGCTTGGCTTTTACTGGCCTTACTATTTGTGTTGTGGTGCTCTTTATAATCGGCATGCATTTGTTAAAGACCGGCAAGCGTTTGCGCGCTTAATCCAGCGAGTCTGGAATTGTTATTGGAACCTACTTATGAATCATAATCCACTCGGACGGCAGACAGATTACGTATCTGTATACGCCCCGCAATTGTTATTTCCAATTCCCCGTGCTGAATCGCGTGCAATATTAGGATTGGGTGATGCCCTGCCATTTTATGGGGTGGATATCTGGACTGGTTATGAGTTGTCCTGGCTGGATGCGCTGGGTAAGCCGGTGGTAGCTGTGGCAGAATTTTTTATTCCCTGCGCCAGCGAATTTATTGTTGAATCAAAATCCTTCAAGCTATATTTAAATTCGCTCAACCAGACCCGGTGTGAAAATGTGGCGGAAGTTGAAGCTCTGGTTACTAAAGATCTTGCACGCATTACCAATAGCGATGTCCGTGTCAATATAACCCCGCTGAATTCCCCGGCGCGTACGGCTCTGCATTTGACGGAGATCGCTGAAATAAAAGGGGAATTGCTGGATGATTTGGTGGTGGCCATTGATAGCTACCATCCAGCACCCGAATTGCTCACCACCGAAGCGGGTAGGGTTGATGAATGTTTGGTAAGCCATTTATTAAAAACCAATTGCCCGGTGACCGGCCAGCCGGATTGGGCAAGCCTGGTGGTGCGCTATAAGGGCAACAAAATACAGCGCGAAAATTTATTACGCTACATTATTTCATTTCGCGAACATCAGGATTTTCACGAGCATTGTGTCGAGCGAATTTTCAGTGATATCGCACGGGTATGTAAACCGGAACAGTTAACGGTGTATGCGCGCTATACCCGGCGGGGTGGATTGGATATTAATCCGTTTCGCTCCAGCAACCCGACTGAAAACCCTGAGTTGCTGCGGCTGATTCGTCAGTAGCACTGAGCGCTGCTGGAAAATTTTATACTATGACTTTGTCTTTCAGGCGGCTCGCGGCTTTTTCAAGTGATTCGATCACTTTCTGTTTATCATAATTACGAACCTTGTCCATGTCCAAATACATCGAAAAGCCTTCGGCGCGATCCTCAAAATAACTTTGGTTTTTACCCATCTCTTTGCGCAAATCTGCCACTTGATACACTTTCACCGGCAGTGAGAAGCCCTTCACCTGGATTTCACCTTTGTCGCGGCACATTACTGTATCTTTTACTAACGACCAGGTTTCGTGGGATATTAAAATTTCATCAGGTTCCGCTGCAGACTCAAGGCGGCTGGCGAGGTTAACCTGGGTGCCCAGGACGGTGTAATCGAGATGGTTGGATGTACCAAAGGTACCCACGGTACAGTAACCAGTGTTAATGCCCATGCGTACTTGCAGCGGTTTTTTAATGCCTTGGTTAAACCATTCAACTTGCATGGATTTGATGCGCTTTTTCATCGCAATCGCCATAGCTACGCAGCGGGTGGCATCATCTTTTACGCCTTTGCTGGCGCTATCGCCAAACAACACCATAATGCCATCGCCCATAAATTTATCGATAGTGCCACCAAAGTGAGCCACAATTTTCGACATTTCAGTCAGGTAATGATTAAGTAGTTCGGTTAGCGATTCTGCTTCAATCTCTTCCGAAAGTTGACTGAAATCCTTGATGTCTGAAAAAAATACACTGATGCGTTTGCGTTCTGCTTGCAAGTTTTTATCGTCGCCGCGGTTAATGGCCTGCCACACGGTGGGTGGCAAATAACGGGACAATTTATACGCGCGGATCTTATGCCATTTCTGTTCGTTTTCGAGTTGTTTCTGGCTAATCATTAGTTTGTGAAAACGTTGATGCATATAAATGGCATAGACCAAAAAGTAAGTGGCGACGCCAATTAAACTGGCTGCACTAATTTCAATGCTACTGGACAGTACCAGTTGGGGTTTGTGGATGATCAAGCTCAGGATTACGCCAATAGCGAAGGCGCTGTTATCTTCCATTAATTTACGCACGCCACCACTGATCAGCGCGTTAAATTGAATCATGGTCAGGAACATCACGCAGGGCAAGATACTAAAATCAGTGAGGCTCAGTACTACACCAATCAATGCCGCATCTACATGGGAGAGCCAGCGGTTGATCCTGCTCATCTGTTCGGGAATTAATTTACGGGTGAAGTGGTAGGTGGCGTAAGCATAAATCAATAAAAAAACAATCACGCCCATGTGGATGTGGCTGGGATTATTCCAATCGATAAAAGAGGCCAGGGTGCCGGATGCGGCAAAACAGATAAGGGCGCGGAAATAATACTGTTGTATAGGTGACTCAGTATGCAGCTGTTGGCTGTCGGTCTTACTGTTCATTGGATTAAAACCTTGTTGTTATTTGGTCAGTAAGTTAATCCCTACGAAGAAGCGCTCTCGCTTACCCAAGCGAGTGAATTAAACGGGTTTTTACCAAAAATGTCTACTTGTTGGTTGCACGCCGGCAGATTTTTCCCGTTGCTTATTATTTAAACTTCAATTCCAGGTATTTTTCTTCCAATTCGGTATATTGCTTGCGCAATTCAGCAAATTCGGTCTGGATTTTTTGCAGATTTACCGGGCTGGTGGTCGGTTCTGTGTGGGTATGCTCCAGATCGTTTTTGAGTTGATCGTTTTCTTGCTCCAGCTCTGCCAGACTGCCCAGCAGCTCTTTGCTTTCATGAGTAAAGTTTTCCAATGTCTCCTTGATGCGCTGGTTCTCCTCTTCAAGCTGATGATCATGTTCTATGATTTCTTCTTGTTCGGCAATTTTCTCGTTAGCTTTGTTCAGCTCATCCTCAAGTAGCTGTACACAGGTGTCCGATTCTTGTACAAAACGCACTTGCCGTTGCAACTGTTGTTCAAGCTCTTTAATGACGAGGTCTTTTTCTTCTGCCGTTACTGCTGCCTCCAGTTTACGTTGCAGGTTGCTGATAATCCGGTATTGGTCGGCTGCTACATTGCGCAACTTCATAATTTCTTCTGCCGCACGTGGATCCTGGCGGATGATGTTAATCGTCTTGCTTTCAACCGGTTGTCCGCTAAGGGCGGCGTTAGCCGACTGCATGTAATGGGTTATTTCGTTATAGCTGTTGCCGTATTGTCCAAGCAGCATTTCATATTTTTCACGATCTTCAACGCCATCACCCATGGCATAAAGCTCGTTGTAGTAATCCTGCGCGGTGGCTTGTGCCTCGTTCCAGCGTTTCTCCAGGTCAAAAAACAGTTTTTTAAATTTCTCCAGATTTTCTACCCGCCTTTTATACATCTCCAGCTCTTCGCTCGCCGGGGGCTCGATCGCTGCGTCTAGTGGGATATCAAGACTGCTATCCGTTGTTGATGATCGGAGAAGCGGTTCCAGGGTTTGTCGAAAGATATTCCAGTAGCCTTCGCTGCCGGGTACTTCGGTGGTGCCCAGCTCTTCAGCCCGTAGAAATGCATAACGCAAAGCAACTATGCGCTGATTGATTGGCAGGTCGGCGGGTTGTGCTTCACTGATATCACTGCGCGGGGCAATCAAGGCAAAACGATCCCGGGTTAAATCCAATTGTTCGTTGATCAATTGTTTGTAGGATTTTCCGGGAGCAGCGCTTGGGGGGCTGATGGTTTTAATGGTGTCAATGAGCTCCCGCAGCTTTTCCTGTTGGCGCCGAATCAGTTTTTTTTGTTTTAACGAATAAAAAATTAATACAACAGCCGCAATAAGCAACACCAGATACATTTCTATGGCTATTGCGAGAATGAGTGGTGGTACTTGCATATTATTTATCGGCCGCAGGGAATTCTGGTAGTGAGTGGATTGGTCGCAACCTTATTGCTCTTATCGACTCTATAATCGCTGGTTGGTAGATCCTGATCGTTAGAGACAGGGCGTCCGCCTGAAAGTATGGTACAGATTTGGCCAATATTCGACTTGGCTATATTTTATGGGTCGGTTTGATCTGTGTATCGAATAACTTACTGAACGAGGTTTCCCCATTTTATGGACGCAATAGCAGCGTTACACCAGCGTGTATCAACTCCCAGGCTCACTGCGCCTGGGCCGACATCTGAACAATTAAATATCTTGTTTAAGGCCGCACTACGTGCAGCTGATCACGGCAATATGCGTCCATGGCGCTTTTTAATTGTTGAAGGTGAGGGGCTTGCCCGGTTAGGTGAGTTGTTTGCCCGGATTGCGGCGACTAAAAATCCAGGCATTACCCAGGCGGAGTTGGACCGCTGCCACGCTCTGCCGCAACGTGCGCCGATGATTATTGTTTCCATCGCCAAATGCCAGGTTAATCCCAAGGTACCGCAGATTGAACAAATCATCTCGGCGGGCGCTGCCACCCAGAACCTCCTCAACGCAGCCTTTGCCATTGATGTTGGAGCTGTTTGGCGTACCGGTGATATGGCTTATGACCCGCAAGTGAAACAGGCATTGGGATTATTGGCGGGCGAAGAGATAATTGGATTTATTTATGTTGGAACTCCGACAGTTCCTCCTCATGCGCCGCGAGAGCAAAATCCTTCAGACTTTTTTAGCGTATGGTCACAGGAATAAGATTGCGTTTGCATGTTTGCTTGTGTACATTAGCGCGCCTTCGCAGGAGCCAGTTAAACTGTCCGATGTGATGAAACGGTGAGGTGTCCGAGTGGCCGAAGGAGCACGCCTGGAAAGTGTGTATACCGCAAGGTATCGAGGGTTCGACTCCCTCTCTCACCGCCATTTTTTAGTAATGTTTTACTGTACAGTTTCGCGCAAAGTGGCTTTGGCTCGCTCTAT
>JAJQJO010000429.1 GCA_021323495.1 Cellvibrio sp.
CTCTCGCTATTTTCCCGCCCATGGACCCATATCCGAAAATTATCATGACCGTATCAACGATCTCGTGCTGCACCATCAGCAAAAATTTGCTGACTTGCTACATTTTTTACCTGCGAATCCAGTAAGTATTGTTCAGGCCATGCCATTGCTTTTCAAAGCAGATCTCCCGGCCAATCAATTACTGTTTGCTTATGGTGAAACTGCCGCTCACCTGGTGTGCCTGGCCAAGCGAGGCATGCTTGATTGGCAAACCGATGGTGGCTCCTGGACTTTTATGCGGCGCTTCCAGAGCGATGCCCTGAAGCTGACACGGTAACGAGTGTGAATTGCCACTGCAGATGGGCAGGTTTAGCCTGAATAACCTCATCGCCCGCATTCGACGATGAGGTTGCATCAATCATTTATGTTACAAACGCGCACCGGTTAAGGATGCGGTGTTGGTAAGGTTCTGGATGGGTGTCCAGCCCGGGCAAGAGCCGCTAGTGCATACAGTGCCGGTGAATCGCCACACCACACCGTTGTTGTGACGTTGTAACAATCCGTTGGTTGAAGCGGATATTTCTCTTGTATTGGGATTGTTATCCAACATCACCCAGGTTTGGCCGCTGCCTGAATAGCGCCAGATTTCACCGTTATGATAAAGGCGATATACATTCGACGAACCTGCGACAACTTGTTTGGTACTGGCATTATCAAAATCCACCAATTGCCAACCCGGACAGCTGGACGCACTACAGGGCGTTCCGGTGTATTTCCAGATTGCACCGGATTGCTGATGCATATACAGCGACGAACCGTCTGCAACCAGGTTTATGGTCCGCGCATCATTTGCAATTAATTGCCAGCCGACGCAAGAACTTGCCGAACAGGGAACACCGGTATATTTCCATACTGCCCCGCCGCTATGCCGTTGATACAAATTACTACCCGAAGCCACAATTTCGACAGTTGCAGAATTATTGTCCAGCAGTTGCCAGCCAGGACAGTTGTTGCCGCTGCAAGGCGTATTTGTATATCGCCAGATAGCACCGCTATTCCATCGTTGATAAAGTCTCCCGCCACCGGAAGTAATTTGAACTGTCTTGGAATTGTTATCAATCATTCGCCAACTGGGGCAGGAATTGGACTGGCTGCACTGCACGCCCATGAATTCCCAAATGACACCGGTGCTGTGTAGTTGGAATAATTTGGAGCTGGATGCGGCGATTTTTACGGTGCTTGCATTGCTGTCCAGCATCGACCAATGGGGACAGCTGCTGCCATTACAACTTCCACCACCCGCACCATTAAATCCCCGGATTTGTCCGTTGGAATGCAGCGAATAAAATTGGCCACCGATCGGATTAAAATGATAGGGAATATAATTTGCAATATTACCCGGCACCATCCAGTGTTTTGATAATGCATCGCCTACAAAAGAACTATCGGGATCAAAATGACATGCACCACCACAGCCTTCGGGGCGACTGATTTGGCTATTAAAATGAGTGAAATCAGGCCCGACTACCGAGTAGGCTCCCTTGGGATTAAAGCGCACCATATTATGAATGCGAAAGGCCTGGGCTACGTGGGGCGTGACAATGTAGGGATCATTTGAATGGCAACCGGTGCAGTTAATAGCAGCGGTTTGCGCCGGTGTTTTCCATATAGTTAATGCGTTGGCATCTCTGGGGCCGGGAATCGCAGGGCCATCACCATTACCATCCAGATTGTTCTGGAAAAAACAGGTTTTTCCATTCTGGCGATTGTGAATAATCATCGCGACATCTTCATAAAGCAGATCAGCCGGATCATCCGCTCCACTATACTTTCGACAAACCCATACAGCTTTAACATTGGTATTGGTAAAAGATTTTACCCCAAGGCGGGAATTGGCCGTACATGCCGGCCCGCCCAGCAACGCCTGGGCATCGCATGCTGAGCCGAATTGAGAGGTCGGCAATATCGTTCCTGTTGAACAGTTAAAACCGGTAATACTGTTCGGTGGAATTCCCAATTCAGTTTCACATCGCGATGTATATGCAGTGAGGCTTTCGGCCCTGACAAAGGGTGACAACAAAATATTGGCTAACAAGAGTGCGACAAACAATTTTAACGGATAAGTCTTCATTTCTTTCGCTCCTTAAAAATAAGATGACTAACTGGTATTCCGACCGAGACTGCTGTCGAAATTTCACATTGACAAAGGCATAAACACCCGACCAAAAAGCAACGGCCACACAAAGAATCAAGACGATTACAAATGCTCGCTTGTCACCAAAATAGTGATGTGAAAATAAAAATGGAAAGGTGTAAAGCAGGTAGGCAAACTCGACGTTATTCTTCCCTGGGTGAAAGGACTATTACTTTACTTAATAGTCTGATTGACCCTAGTGGATATAATGCTGGTTGTAAACCGCGAATAAAATTACTGACATGCAAGTATGCATTTAGCTGTTGATTGTCGTATAAACTAATTTAATATTTTTGTTCATGAAAAACATTTATTAGTGCATCAGTTTCGCGTGCGTTAATTTTCTCAACTGGCGGGTGTTGATGGGCTGTATTTTGAATAAAGTGTAATTTCTATATTTCAATTTATCTTTATTGAAATTTAATAATCGGAGGATGTTTTTATTCTGTTAGTGCTGGCTGGCAGTACTGCAAAAGTACTTCATCGCCCTCCTGTGGCGATGAAGTAGCATCAATCATTGGTACAAACAAAATTTAGAATAATGGACCGCATGGAATTTTGCCTTTGCGGATGGCGTGGTTGTTGGTTTCCGAATCATCTGCCCAGAAGAATGATTTGATCCCGGATACGCATTCCGCCGCCGGTGCCATGGCTATACCTTCATTGTTGATATTGGACATACTGGATGGCCGCGAATAACCTTTGCGCAGGACAAATTTTCCATAAGTCGCTGAACCGGTAGTGGTATCTATGCCCAGCAGATGCGAACGATTGCTGCAATTGTTATCGCAATAAGCCCAGAGCGCACCGCTATCCCAATCGAATGACAAATCCATAATTTTTGCCTGACCGCTCGCGATAGTTGCAACGCGTACAAAGGGTGCCGTGCAGCGGATAATTGGCGGGGTTGTAGGTTGCTGCAAAATGTTCGTCGATAAAACCATTTGCCTGCAAATAACTATCGGGAATCCAGGTGATGGCTTCCAGACCCAGATTGGTTGAGCTTACACTGGGCAAATCCGCGGTTAAATTCCATTCATGGGTAGCATTAATCGTGGTCGCAGTGCCGGTGGTATCGTAGCGCAATACGCTAAAGCGATTTGAACCGCTGCCATCGCGCTCGGTTGCCACATAAATATCCGCTGCCGATAATTCCGCCTTGGTCACACCTTCCGCATCAGGTGCACCGGAACCGTTGGGGTAGCGCAGGGTTTTGCCATTGGTCCAGCCATTGGTGGTGGTTTTAACAAAGGTATTGCTGCTGCTATTCCACACCAGGCTATAGAGTTTGGCTGGCGAATTTTGCACCGCCCAGAGCACGGCAGTTTGCGAGCCGGCCGCCGGTTGGTAAAACAAACCACTCAGGTTGCCACCAAACTGGCTGGTGCCATCAGCGGTTACCACGGCGGTAGCATTCGGCCAGGCGTTATACGTAATTGCGGAAGCGCCGGCACTCAGGGCCATAACGGTACAAAAGCCAAGTAACTTTGCGATGGAAGCATTAACTTTTTTATTCAGCATCATGTTGGAATCCAGAACAGGACTAGCGATAGTAGCGGCACGCTAGCGATCCGGATGCGCGCCTGCCCAGTTGCGGGACACCTCCGTGTTATTCGCGCAACGGATTCTAGGTAGCGTTCATGTCTGGATTCTTGCAGAAGGATGACAATATAAAAAATCAGCGGCTTAATGCGACATTATTTTTTTTCATTCTCTTCCTCTATCTGGAACTCCATTTTATATTCCGCCACGGGTAAGCACTTGAAAGCCGTAGCCCGTATGGAACCTAGCGGAATACGGGGCTTTTAATATTGATAAAAATTATCGTAAGCCAACCCCGCATTTAGTTAGACTCCATGCGGGCTACGTTTTTGGAATCCAATCAATCGGTAGAATTCCCATACGCACATAACGATGGAAGCTGGAGTGTGGCCAATCGGCTACGCACTCGACAAGATTATGTTTAACCGGATTGTAATGGATGTAATTGATGTGATTATTCATATCCGCATCATCACGAATAGTGTGTTCCCAAAACCGGCGTTGCCACAGGTTATATTCACCGCGTCCATTGGCAGCAAGGGGCAAACCTTTTTTCAAAAGTTTTTGCGTGTATAGGGATTTAATCAGCCGCCAACGTGATGAGTAATTATCGTCGCCCACAGGCAAGGTAAAAATTGCATGAATATGTTCAGGCAATACAACAATCGCATCCACTTGAAATGGCATACGTGCTTTAGCCTGCCGAAACGCATCGCGCAATTCTGCGATGTGCTCCACCAACAAACGTGAGCTTCTATCTTGTAGCGTCACCGTAAAAAAATAACACCCACCCTTAACCCGATTCCGTCGATAAAGCACCATAACAATTCCTTGTGTTGTGTAGCCCGTATGGAG
>JAJQJO010000430.1 GCA_021323495.1 Cellvibrio sp.
ACTATCGGAGTGGTATGGCAATTTATCCAATCCATGCTGCCGGATGTTGTGAACAAAAACGATTATAAAAATATCGAAAAATTATCGGCGCGCATGGAGCTCAACAGCAGTTTTATCAAATATCCGCCGGTGGGGCCTGGAGTCTAATACAAGCAATATCCCTACGGGTATTGGATGTATAAAACGTGACTTCATTTTGTCCTAATAATCATATATTAATGCCCCAATCAGAAATTCGGTGCAGATTTTTTAGCGACTCGAAAACCTGTGTGAGTAAAAGCGAAACAATAAAAATATATCCCTTGCTCTAATTGACAAAATTGCCCCATTATTGTCATTATGACAATATGAGTCCGCCCCCACGGGGGTTTGATGCATATATGGAAAATGACTTCTAATAATAAGTGGAATAAAAATAATAAACTTGCCCGCAAAAACTCTGTTTGCGGTTCTGTCGTACGCGGTATTTTTATCCGCACGCACTAATCGGTTATCCCTGTTTTTTCAAGTCTGCTCCTGCGGCCGGGATTCCTATTCTCAAAATTTGGAGACAAATAATAATGTTAAAAATCAACTGTATTTTACCGCTTGTTCTAAGTATTTTTTTTACCGCCAGTGCATTCGCTGCAACGTTGCTTGAACATGTTGAAGCAGAATCAGGCACCTTGTTGGCTGGTTATACTTCAGCAATATCATCCCCTTTTGCCGGTGTAGCAGCCTATGGCAACGGTGACGGTGTTGAAATCGCCACGGCAAAATTAAGCAATGCACCGGGGATATTTCAGATCGCAGTGAGGGGCGCGAGCACCAATACATCGGCAGCCGGTATAGCCGTGTATGTGGGGGATAGTAAAGTGGGTTCAGTGGCCTTTGCCGGTGTTGCTGCCAGTACCCAACTATTGCAGTTTAAATTGAGTAGCGTTCCGGCATTGGCAAAAATAAAATTAGTATTGGAATCTGACACCGGCGCTAACGATACCTACCTGGATTGGTATGAGCTTACGTATGTAGCTGCGTTGCCACCAACACCGGCCGCGCCGGTATTACCTGCAACCGGAGCATATTTTTCCGGGCAATATCGCAACTTGTTTGTTGAAGCCGGCTATTCGAAAGCAGATGTCGATGCAAAAATGGCTGCGGCTTACAACCAATTATTTCACAGCGCCCAAACTGACCGCACTTCAGGACAGGCAATTTTTATTACTGACCCAAGCGATTCAAGCCGCGCCTATATCTGGGATACAGGTAACAATGATGTGCGCAGTGAAGGCATGTCCTACGGCATGATGATCGCACTGCAAATGAATCGCCAGGATGACTTTAATAAACTCTGGGCTTGGGCGAATAGATACATGCTCAATACCTCAGGTGAAATGAAAGGGTATTTTGGCTGGCAAAAAAATACCGATGGTTCGAATCGCGATACCAATCCTGCGCCGGATGGTGAAGAATATTTTGTAACATCACTTTTTTTAGCGTCGAATCGGTGGGGAGATGGGACTGGTATCTACAACTATAAAGCTGAAGCCAATAAGTTGTTAGATAACATGTATGCCAATGGCCAAATGCATTATGTCAATGGCCAGCAAGTGAGTTTTAGTTTGTTTGATAAAACGGCCAATCAAATCCTTTTTTCTCCTTACGGCAATCAATTTACCGATCCCTCTTACCATTTGCCGGCTTTTTATGAATTGTGGGCGCGCTGGGCAACTAACAATAAACCCTACTGGGCACAATTAGCGGTCAATAGCCGTGCCTTCTGGAAAAAAGCGGTGACCGCAAAAGGATTGAATCCGGACTACGCCAATTTTGATGGCACAGTAGTTAGCTCTGCCTCTGCAGACCACCAGATTTTAGCCTATGACGCCTGGCGTACTGCAGGAAATGCAGGTTTGGATTTTGCGTGGTTTGCCGGTGATGCATGGGAGACTACTTATGCAACATCACTCCACAGTTTCCTGAAAACCCAGGGAACAAAATATCCCAGCCTCTATAAACTGGATGGCACTGTCTATAACAACAATGCAGACCATTCACCCGGTTTTGTAGCGCAAAATGCAATGGCGGGTTTGGCTTCGAATAACCAGGACGTATGGGATTTTGTAAATGACCTCTGGGATACGCCGGTACCCGCGGGCCAATACCGGTATTACGACGGCAGCCTTTATCTTTTTGGAATGCTTGCGGTCAGCGGAAATTACAAAATTTATTGTCCTGGTGGTGTTGTTTGCAATGGAGACAGCCAAAGCTCTTCACTAGCCAGTGTGGTTAGCTCGAATTCCATCGCGTCTAGCAGGTCTTCTGCAATAAGTCCGATCTCTTCCAGCAGGTCTTCTACAGTCAGTTTAATCTCTTCCAGTAAATCATCGTCCGCGAGTTCAGTGGTATCGAGCCGATCATCTTCGGTAAGCTCGGCCGCATCTTCCAGCAGTTCAACCGCCGCAACGGTAATTTCCGCATTCACCCAAATTGAAGCGGAGAACTACAATGCTGCGTCCGGTTCGGGCATTACCAAACTGACTGCGGATGGCGGTACGGTGATCAATTTCTCCACCGCCAGTGACTGGATTGGTATTGCCAATGTGGACTTTGGCTCAGCCGGGCCCGGCAATATTGCTATTCGCGCTACCGACCCGGGCTATGGTGCAAATATCCAGGTGCGCCTGGACAGTCCAACAGGCGTTCAAATAGCGACTGTGTATCCCAATGGTGGAGGGGTCTATCAGGTTAAATCCAATTCGATTTATCCAACGCCAGCCGGCGTGCACACTGTTTACCTTAAAGTTACCAGCAATAATGTAAAGATTAATTGGATAAAATTTTCCCAATAATTGACAAGCATTGATGAACGGAACTAGCCCCTGGTTTACAGGGGCTAGTTGTTTTTTTACTGCGCAAATACCAGATGGGCTTCAGGTAAGTTTTCTGCGTTGGCAGTCAGCTTAATTCCCGCCAACGAATCACCAATTTCAACTAATGCACTTGCATAACCCGCCGTTGTGTTGATCGTTGCAGGGCTGACAAGTTTTGCATCGCCTGCTACTGAGAAGG
>JAJQJO010000084.1 GCA_021323495.1 Cellvibrio sp.
GCCTGGGGTGTCAGGATGACTGAACGGCTTTCCGTTTCTCCACCAATAATGGAAATCAGTGTATGTTCAAGCGAAGCCCAGAAGTCGGTGCGGTTAAGTGTTTGCACTCTCGATCCCGGGGAGAGTTCAACACCTCCTCCGGCCTTTTGCTGTTCTGCATTTTGGATCATGCTTAACAAATTAGCATTTTCATTGGTGGTGTTTCCGCCACCACCAGAACCTGAATTTGAATTATCGTTGGAGGTTGGCGCGCGGCCAATCAGCACGCTGGTATCGGAAACTCCCACACGCTGCACATCCAGATAATTAATCTGGAATACCTCGGTGCGCATGGCGTTGGAATAAATGGTGTAAATGCCACGGTCTTTTTTATATTCATACCCATAAATATCACGTGTAACACGCAACACATCATCGACCGTCACATTTTTTAAATCCAGTGTCACACTGCCATTTACTTCAGGGTGCACCACTACATTCACCCCTGTCCCATTAACCAAACCGAGAAAGAAAGCTTTGGCGGGCACATTACTAACAGAAACATCAAAACGTTCGTAGTTGGTTTTTGCCAAGCCGCCCGAAGCCAATGTCTGGTTGTTGAGCAAAGCCTTATTCACTTCCGGTGGTACAGTTTTAGTATTTTTGTTTTCTTCATGCTGTTGTTCAACAACCTGGTCGATTGCGTCTTCAGTAGCCAGACGCTCTTTGCTTTTATCGGTGGGCGTGCAGCCCAACATCAATGACAGCACAAACAAAAGTGGCATTCGCACCCGGTGTGATGTGCCGGTTACGGAAAGATTCGCGTACGGATTGGAAATTTTTTTTGGGTTGGTGAACATCGTCACTGCCTCAGTTATTTTTTTCAATCGATTAATGCCTTTTCAAGATATCAGGGGACAGCCTTAGCACCCAGGTTTGATCTGCTCGTTGCAATATCACAGCCTGGGTCAAAATCTTCTGCACCTTAACATCGGCTGACCCTGGAACCATTTCGCCTTCACGCAGTGTATTGCCATTGATAATGGCCAATTTGCGCCGGGGACTGATCAATATGGAATTTAATGCAAACCCTTCTCCGTCCGCTGCCGCACCAACCGCGTTATAGCCCAAAGGTGCAGTGGGGTCGCGCACATCAGCAGGATTGTTTTCATTTGCCCATGGAGCGGTACAGAACAGCAACACGCACAGGGAACTGGCAATAGATTTATACACCCAGCAGTCCCTCCTCTGAACTCAGCGTAAATACGCGGATATCAATTTCAGCATTGGGATATTCTTTCACCGTGTAATCCAGGGATTCCCAATAAAATTTCCATTGCAGCGCTTCAATTTCGGTCATCAACTGGATCAATTGTGAATAACCGCCCGCAACACGGATCAATACACCATGTTTATAGACTCCCGCGCCGCGGGCATCCGCCAAGGTGCGCACCTGCAAAAGCGTGACGCTGGCAGTACGTTGTAAAACATCCTGTAATACTTTAGGTAGTTGCTCTGCGCTGATTAACCCCTGGGACAAACCGGATAACCGTGACTCCGCTTCGGAAATGTTGGCATTGAGCAAGCCAACCTCTTTCGTTTTAGCGATTGCAGGATCGCTTGCCATCGCCACAGTCAGGGTACTGATGTGCCCTTCAAGTACTTTTTGTTCCGTGGTTAGTTTTGCAGCCTCTGCTTGCAAATTTTTGCGTTCCCGATCAAACGGTGCTTGCACCAGGAAATTCCAGATTAAAAAAACCAGTGCCAATATGGTGAGGAAAATCAATACCCGTTCACGCAGTATCCGGCTATCAATTTGTTCGAAAATTTTAGTTATCGCCGGAGACATTATTTTTACCTCCCGCATCTTTATTTAATTCAAGCAACGTCTGCACGGCTGTTTTTGCTTCAGGCTCGCTCGCTGATGCTGCAGTTTGTTTAGCTAATGAAAATTCAAAGATCCCCTGATCGTTTTTGACTGGTTCAAGGTTCAATACCCCAAAAGCAGTCCGGGCAAAAATAGGCTCGGCACGCAGCCGCTGGATATACAGCGGAATTTGATCAGCAGATTGTGCCGTTCCGGCAAATTCAACGTAATTGCCGCCGCGCTGTAACGAAAATACCGACAGGCTCAAGGTGTCCAGGGACTGCCGCCCCATGGCTTGCAGATGGGCAGAAAATCCGGAGTTATTGCCCAGACTCTTATTGCCAATAATGGAAAAAATTTGTTCGCGTCGATCCAATTCTTGCGTCAATTGCACAATTTTTTCATCCAACTCCGCCAGATTGCTGAGCGGGCGCTGCTGCTCCAATTGCACAACTTGTGCCTTTAATCGTTCCAGCTGCGCACGGCTTTCTTGCAGTGCCTTTGCTTGCTCGCGATTGGCGCTGGCGCTGGACAAACTGACGAGAATCAGCAATACAATAAATATTCCCATCCCCCACACCATCTGCACACTGCGCAAAGGTTCGCGGTTGGGTTGGAATTCCGGCAGGTATAAATTGATCTGTTGCATATCAACCCTGCCCCACGTGGTCTTGGCGCAACGCAGCGCCTATCGCATACAACGCGAGCGAGAGGATATGGTCCGGAATTGCATCCGCAATTTGCACACCGTCATTAAGGTCAAGCAAATTAATAGTCACTGCAAGCGCATTACGGATTTGCGGCGTTAATTTATCAGCCGTTACATTTTCACCGCAAAGATAAATATGGCTGGGTGGAACCTGACGCATTTGCCGCTCGAAATAGTCGAGCGAACGCTGCAATTCCAACACCAATGCTTCGCCGGGTAAATCGTCAAGTAAGCCAGCGTTATAAGCGAGGGAAAACTGACGGGATAAATATAAATTCCCATCGCGGATAATTTGCAAACTACCACCGCCCTGGTGCAGTTTCACTATGGCGACACCGCGTTTGGTATCGCAGCAGGCCTCCGCCAGATTGCGCAGCACCAATTCAGGGATATCGATATTTTTCAATTGCAAGCCGGAAGATTTTGCCGCAGCCACGGCCACCTCAATATTTTTTCGCTGGCTGGCAACCGCATAAGCCATACGGCTGGTGCCACGGACACTGTCTTCGGGTAACAGGAATGCATCCATTACCGCTTCTGAGATTGGGAATTGCACCAGGTCTTTTATCCGCCAGCGCAATGCTTCGGCTAACTCTTCAGCAGGGACCTTGGGTGCTTCCCCCAAAATCAATTGATAACTGCCAGGGCTCATCACCAGATTGCAGGGAATTCCCTGTAAACCCAACTTGAACAGGCGGGCGCGCAGGAGTTCCGCTAAATCAATACCACTTTCGGTGGGAAGAAAATCGCAATGGACTAAACAGGGTTGCTGGGTCGCAGGGCGTTGGATATGGGCGAAAGCAACTCCGGCGATGCTGAAATCAACACCTATGACTTGATTCTGACGCTTCACACCGCGCAGAACTCCGCTTATTTTTTCGACAAATTGGTTCAAATCGGGACTCTCAATTTCTGGTTTCTGCGATAATCGGCCGCCGCTTTTAGCCAGGCTAAAAAAAATCATTCTGACTAAAAATACTTGCAGGACAGCTAATAACTCTTGCTTATAATTGACGTCGCAAACATAACCTTTAACAAAGAACATAGACCATAAAGGTACAAAAAGCCAAATGCTGCATATAGTTCTTTTTGAGCCGGAAATTCCACCTAATACCGGAAATATAATCCGGCTCGCTGCAAATACCGGTTGCCAGCTACATCTGATCGAACCCCTGGGTTTTAAATTGGACGAAAAAAGCGTAAATCGCGCGGGCATGGACTATGCCGAAACCCAGGATTTACGCCTGCATAAAAGCTGGGAATATTTTCTGGCGGATGAAAAACCGGCGCGGATTTTTGCGCTGAGTACCAAAGGCACCCACCGCCACAGCGACGCGCAATTCCAGGCGGGCGATTATTTATTGTTCGGCCCCGAATCGCGCGGCCTACCAGCAAGCATTCGCGCATCACTACCCCACAATCAGGTACTACGCATACCCATGGTCGCCGACAGCAGAAGCATGAACTTATCCAACGCGGTAGCGGTGATGGTTTATGAAGCCTGGCGTCAATTGGGGTATGCTGGCGCGCTTTAAAGCGACCGGATCAACACCCCGCAGAATCAGTCCCAACAGAGAAGGTGTCATGAGCAAAATCCAGATTTTTATCGGCAGCGTTTATGGCGGCGCCGAAGAGGTGGCAGAAATACTGAGTGCAGAGCTGGGCAAACTCGGCCATGAAGTCAGCCTGAATACCTATGCGCGCGCTGAAGACCTCGCGCGCGACCCGAATGAAATTGTCCTGTTGTGCCACTCCAATACCGGCTCGGGTGAGTTGCCCGACAATATCCAGCCATTGTATTTACATCTGACCCGCGATTACCCACGGATTGCCGGGCGCCGGTACGGGGTTGTCAATCTGGCCGATAGTTCTTACATCAGTTTCAATGAAGGTGGCCGCCTGCTGGACGCCGCATTTGAAGACCTTGGGGCGCAGCGTATTGGCGAGCCGCTGGTGCTGGACGCGAGCAGTGGCGATGATGCCGCAACACTTGCACGCGACTGGGTGCAGCAATGGGCCAAGCTGCTGTAATGCTTAACCACTGCGATACATTGCCCGGTATCAACTGATTTAATGCAACTGATTAGATGTAGTGATCGATTATGAGTGAACCCAACACCATCGGCCTGTTTTACGGTAGCTCTACTTGCTACACCGAAATGGCAGGCGAAAAAATCCGCACAGCACTCCATAAAATCCTGGGTGAAGGGCGCGTGGATTTTTTTAATATCGCCGATACCCCGATAATCCAGACCCAATTCTATGATTACCTGATCTTTGGTATTCCCACCTGGGATTACGGTGAGCTGCAAGAAGATTGGGAAGAAATTTGGGAGGAGCTGGACTCGCTCGATTTCAGTGGCAAAAAAATTGCCCTCTACGGATTGGGTGACCAAGTCGGCTATCCGGAATGGTTTTTGGATGCGATGGGCTATCTGCACAGTAAATTAGTGCATCGTGGCGCTCTTCCGTTTGGCTATTGGCCACGGGCAGGTTACGAATTTGAAGCCTCCAAAGCGCTTACGCCCGACGAGCAATATTTTGTTGGTTTGGCGCTGGACGACGAAAACGAATTCCAGTTGAGCGATGCGCGTATCCAACAGTGGTGTGTGCAAGTCATAGCAGAGTTTGGCCTGTGAGCGATTCCTCCCCTATCGATCACGCCCAACTCCAATGGGATGAAGATGGCCAGCCATTATCCAGCGTATTTGGCGATGTTTATTTTTCTCGCGCTAATGGTTTGGAAGAAACCCGCCATGTTTTTTTACAACATAACCAACTGAATGAGCGCTGGCAGCAACTTCACGCTGGTGCACATTTCACCATTGCTGAAACCGGCTTTGGTTCCGGATTAAATTTTTTAGCCGCATGGCAGTTGTGGTTAACCGCAGCACCCGCCGGCGCGCAACTGCATTTCGTCAGCGTAGAAAAATATCCGCTGACCAAATCTGACTTACGGCGCGCGTTGGCACTCTGGCCCGAATTGGACGAATTTACGGCACAACTTATCGATGCTTATCCGGGGTTTGTGGGCACTGGTTTCCATCGCCTTAATTTTATGGATGGCCGCGTCAGACTCACACTGATTATCGAGGATGCCGCCCGGGGGTTTTCGCAACTGCTTGCAACTCCCCAACCGATGTATGCCAGCCACTGCGCAAAAATTGATGCCTGGTTCCTGGATGGTTTTGCCCCCGCAAAAAATCCACAAATGTGGAGTGACGAATTATTTACTGTGATTCGGCAACTCAGCCACCCTGGCACCACCGCAGCAACATTCAGCGCAGCGGGGATTGTCAAACAGGGACTAAAGCTCGCCGGTTTTAATATCCGGAAAGTACCCGGCTTTGGACGCAAGCGCGAAATGGTAGCCGCGCGTCTGGAGCAGGAGCCTGGGATTAATCAGCAGGCCCCATTACCAGCACGCAGCTATTCGCCCTACCCTGTGCCCTGGACAATCAATGCAGCGGCCGCTGTCCCAAGCGCAAAACATGCATTGATTATTGGCGGTGGATTAGCCGGCTGTACCAGTGCACGAGCATTGGCCGAACGCGGTTGGAAAATTACCTTGGTGGAAAGCCACAACGCACTTGCACAAGAAGCATCAGGCAATCCACAAGGTGTGCTCTATGCCAAATTATCTCCGCAGAACGAAGCACAAGCACAATTTAATTTGCATGCACTACAATTTGCACAGCAATTTTATCGCTCGCGCTGGAGTGAAACAGGCGAACAATGCGGCGTATTGCAATTGGCGCATTGTGAATCCGAACAACAACTGCATGAACAACTGCGCGAAAAATTTTCAGCCGCTGATGAATTAGTGCAATTTGTAGATGCAGCACGCGCGAGTGATATTGCCGGCGTTACATGCAGCCACAGCGCGTTGTATTTTCCACAAGCCGGTTGGATTAATCCGCGCCGACTGTGTGAAACCCTGACGAATCACCCCGCTATCCGTGTGATAACCCATTGCGCAGCGGTGGAGTTGGAACGACGCGACGGCAATTGGCAAATCAATAATAATCCGGAATTGCGCGCACCAATAGTGATTATTGCCAATGCGACCGATGCAAAAGCATTTGCACTCACCCAACATCTGCCAATCAAATCAATTCGCGGGCAAATTACTTACCTTCCGCAAACAACACCCAGCAGTGCATTAAAAACCTTGATTTGTAGCGAAGGCTATATAGGCCCGGCGGTGAGCGGCCAGCATTGCACAGGGGCTACTTTTAACCTGAAAGAAACCAGCCGCGAATTGCGCCCGGCGGACCACCGCACTAATCTGGAAAATTTACGCGCGCCCTTGCCAGCGTTATTTGGCGAGTGGGAAAGTGTGCATTTGGAAAGCTTGCCCGGGCGCGTCGCCTTTCGCTGCACCCTGCCCGATTATTTGCCGTTGATTGGCGCTGTGCCAGATGAGCAAGCTATGCTCGATGACTTTGCCCCCCTGCGTAAAAATGCGCGTGCTGTGATTTATAAAACCGGGACTTATCATCAAGGATTATTTATTAATATTGGCCACGGCTCGCGCGGCCTTGCCTACACGCCGCTCTGCGCAGAATTGCTTGCAGCACATATTAACCGGGAAGTTTTACCCCTGCCGCGCGAACTCGCCAATGCATTAAATCCTGCGCGCTTTTTAATTCGGGATCTGATCAGGAACAAACGCCAGGGATAATCCGTGTCTATACTCTCTAGCATTCCATAAAGAGAGGTAATGCCATGCTGACCAACCGCACCTATGTTTTGGACGATGAAGTCGATTTCCTGCATAACTATTATGAACGGCTGGTAGTGCAGGAAGTGCATGACCAAAGTGAGCGCGTCCAGCAAGGCGACCGGGATTTCCTCGCCGACGTAGCCTGCGTTGCCCTGAACCGGCTACCGCCGCGCTATATCCGTCACGATGTGGATATGACTTTTTTTATGTCGCCGCAGGATATGGTCGAAATTGAACAAAAAGTCAGCAAGGCAGTGAGCGATGCGCTGAGTTATGTGGAGAGCCGGGAGCGCGGCGAAAGTCTTAGGTTGCCACCGGTAGAAGTTTCGCTTATTTCCACCCGTGGAGATAAGCCTGCGAAAGAGGGTAAAGCCGCAGCAGTGGAAAAAATCGCAGCAGTCAAACCTGCCAAGTCCGAGTCAAAAAGCAAAACCTCCAAAAAGAAAACCTGACGCGATAGCCAACACCGCAGATCCCATACAAAAAAGGCCGGTCATCGGCCTTTTTCGTTGGCGGTGTACTCCAATTTAGCCGCAGGTTCCGGTATTTCTGAAATGACCTGGGAGCCGCTGCCGCAAGCGATCACTGTGCGCATTGCCTCTTCCACGCTGACATGCGGCAACAAATCCACACACTCGGCCGACAGGTGATAGACAAATCCCGAGGTAGGAATGGGGGCGGTAGGTGCATAGACCGTGTAATCGCCATTGCTATGTTTGGCCGTGACTATGGCGGTCACCGATACCCCCGCTGCGCGCCCCATCAAATAAGCGCGGCACACTTCGCCTCTCAGCAGCGATGTATTGCCCTCACCGCCAAGCAATTGCGACACAACTTCGCGAATGGTTTTGTAACCCGGAGCCAGGCGCGTCAGCCAGGCATCAAGCTGGTCGTGCACCCATTCGCCCACACTGGTTTTGATGAACAAGCCGATAAGGAAAAATGCACACAACAGCAAAAGTACACCCACTACATCCGCCATATGATTGGTAAATGCCGTTTGCTCAACCAGCCAATGGCTGAGGGGCCGGATGATCGCGCGCACCACACCCAACAACCATTCCACTAACCACAAAAAAATCGCAATTGGCAGAATTACCATAAACCCGCCGATCAAGGTGATGCTGACAAACGAACGCAAACGCTTCATGATTGGAGCCTTTAAAAAATAAGATGGATTAACGCGTGAATACTTTTTTCTACCGGCTATTGTGCATCAGCTTGCTGATGATAGCGAACCTGCACATTGTTCCAAACGCTCTGGCTGCAGCGCCAATCCAATTCGAGATACTCGCAGAGCGCAGTCATAAACCCGGTTTGTTTACCCAGGGCTTATTGGTGGATGGCGACCATTTTTATGAAAGCAGCGGGCTCTACAACCAATCATTATTGGTCAGCTACCCCATCGCCGAACCAGCCAGCCAATGGGCAAAAATTTCTGCGCCCTTTACTAAAAAACAAGTTGTCCCCGCGCGGTTTTTTGCCGAAGGCCTGGCGCTCCTGGGCAACAAACTTTATCTCCTTACCTGGCAGGAACAAACCCTGCTGGTCTACGATAAAAACACCCTCAATTATCAAACCAGCATCAGCTATAAAGGCGAAGGCTGGGGCTTGGCCAGCAATGGCAAACAATTGATCCGCAGCGATGGCAGCGACACTTTATATTTCCACAATCCGGACACCTTTGCCGTCATAAAAGTGCTAAAGGTTACCCATGGCGGTATACCGGTAACCCAGCTCAATGAGTTGGAATTTGCGCAGGGATTTATCTGGGCCAATATCTGGTATGAAGACCGCATCATTAAAATCGATCCGCAAACCGGCACAGTCGAAGGCGAATTAAACCTGGGTTCGCTCAAACAAAAATTGACCTTGAACAACAGCGAGCAAGTCCTGAACGGCATTGCCTGGGACGAAAAACAGCATGCCTTCTGGGTCACCGGTAAAAACTGGCCAAAGATGTTTTTGGTACGTGTTAGCGACTAGCTTTCCCTCTCTTTCCCCCCTCCTCCCGCTCACATTATCAGGCCTGTAACCCGGGCTTGGTGACGTACTTTGCCTGCTCTTTGGCTACGGCCGGCACTAACCCCAAGCCCACCTGGATTCTTAAAAGCTTGACCTGGCGCACATAAGCCTTCCCATTTCAGCGCTAATATTTCCATACTTGGTAATAAAAACACCAAATACGGATTTATTTGATCAAAAGGCCCGCTAAAGGGCTCACCACTGAGAGGTAAGAAGACCATGAAATACAAGCTCATTTCCCCCCTGACATTCAGCTTGCTACTGGCCGCCTGTGGTGGCGGCGGTAGTGATAGCGACAAGACCGGCAACAATACTGGTGCCAACAACAGCAGCAGTCTTGCGAGCGGTGAGATAGCCCAAGGCATGGTGACGGGTTTTGGTAGTGTGATCGTCAATGGTGTGCACTACGACGTAAAAGATGCCGAGATAGTGATTGATGGCGAAACCCTGGTTGAATCCGACCTGGAAGTCGGCCAGATAGTGCGCATCACCGGCTCCGTAAATAGCGATGGGATTCATGGCAAGGCAACCAAACTGGAAGGCGAGGCACAACTGGTAGGCCCTATCACCAGCATTGACCTGGCCGCAGGCACCCTGGTAGCCCTTGACCAGACCGTACTGATCACCGCTGATACTTTTTTTGATGATGACCTGAGCCTTGAATTGCTGGCAGTTGGCCAAGTGATAAAGGTGAGCGGCCAAATCGATACCGACGGCGTATTAGTGGCCACACGTATCGATGAAAAAAATGACCTCGCCAATAACAAATTCCAACTCTCCGGCGAAATTGAAAATCTCGACCCTGCGGCTATGACGTTTACCCTTAATGGCACGCTGGTGAATTACAGCGCCGCAACCCTCTCCCCACTGCCGGGCAAAACCCTGGTGAACGGTTTAAAGGTCCGTGTTATCGGCAGCTTTAACGCGGATGTATTTGTCGCGGTCGGCAACGTTCACCCCAGCTGCCTGGGCTTCAAGCACTATCATGATTTCAAGCATCACACCGGAGTCACCCTTAGCGGATTGGTTTCTGAACTGGATGCCGGTATGGGCTTTACGCTCGACGACACCAAAGTACTTATCACTACCGAAACCAGATTTGAGGGTGGCAGCCCAACTGATTTAATCGATGGTATCCAGGTAAAAGTGTATGGCGAATTGGATGCGGAGCAAAATCTGGTCGCCAGAAAAATCAAACTCAATTACAAGGCAAGAATCAGCCACAAGGGCCTGGTTGAGGCACTTGACCTGACTGCACAGACCTTTACGGTCAATGGCACTGTGTTTGAAGTAACCAGTGATACCAGCTTCAATGACCGCAGCCGCACTAAGGTGCGCTTCTTTGACCTTGAAGATTTGGCAACCGGCGATACCTTGCACGTGCGCGGCTACAAGATCGCAGCGACCGCCACCACTGCCGAACGTAATATCGCCACCCGCGTTGAACGCCACAACCCCCACGCCTTTGGCAATGAAGACTGGAAACTGGAAGTAGAAGGCGTGATAGAAGCTGTGGGCGATAACAGCATTACCATTGCGGGCCAGGTAATCCAGGTAAATACACTGACCCACCTTGACGGCTTCGCCAGTCTGGATGCGTTTTTTGCGGCAGCCCTGGGAGCAAATGTTGAAGTCAGAGCACTGACTATGAATGGGGTTGCGACCGCGCTGAAAATTGAACTTGAAGATTAAGGCTTAGGCATTCCCCGTGTGTTCTGGTTTGGAACATACGGGGCTTTTTCCCGTGAAGGATCTATTTCTGTTAAATTTCGCAACCGCACCACCGAAGACGATTTGAAAACCCTGAGATGCGATTTTTTCGGAAGATTTTATGACAACCCCCAAAGACACCGTCCTCTCCGCCTGTCGGCAGCTTATGGAACCGATTATCGGGATACTGCTGCGCAACGGTGTCACCCACAAGGATTTGGCGTTAATTTGTAAACAGCTTTACGTGCAGGTTGCCTCGGAAGAATTTGGTATACGGGGCCGCCATACCAATCTCTCGCGCGTTGCCATGCTCACCGGAATCGACCGCAAAGAAGTTTCGCGCATTAAAGACGCCTGGCAAAACAATGAACAAAGCGCACAAAACCAACAGCACCAGGATCGCCTGACGCGCCTGCTTTCTGCATGGCATCAAGATCCGGACTTTAGCACCGCCGACCATCATCCTCTGGCATTAACTATCGACGGCGACCCACAGAGTTTTGCCGCCCTCGCCCGCCGTTACGGTGGCGACTTGCCCGCCAGCGCATTATTAAAAGAATTAAAGCGTGTGGGCGTGGTTGAAGATGTTGACGGCACTGAACATAAAGTCATCGCCACCAAACGCTATTTTGTACCGGCACAATCTGATCCGGGCGCACTCTTGCGCGCCGGTAGCGTGCTCAACGATATGGGTGCAACCTTGCATCACAACCTCTACAAAGCCAACCAGCAAAAACACCAGCCATTGCGTTTTGAACGACGCGCAAGCAACGCGCAAATGCCGGTAGAAACAGCAGCGGCGTTTCGCGAATTTGTGGAGCAGGAAGGCCAGGCATTCCTGGAAAAAATCGATGCATGGCTAAGCGAGCACGAGCAGATTAATCCAGACAAAAATACCCCGCAAATGCGTTTAGGTGTGGGTACCTATTTATTCAGCAATCTCATCGAACCTGAAGCCGATGAAGATACCAGCAATGAGGAAGACAAATAATGTTTCGCTCTATTTATCTGACGGGATTCATGTTCAGCCTGGCACTTTCGCTGTCAGGCTGCGGCAATTCCGGCGGCAACCAGACCGCCGGTATCGATGGTAGCGGTGCACCGGTTGCCACTACCACCAGCGGTACTATCGACGGTTTTGGTAGCGTGATTGTCAACGGCCTGCGCTACAACTCCGACAAAGCCCAGGTCCTGATTAATGGCGAAACGGCGATGGAAGACAATCTGCGCGTCGGTTATCAAGTGCGGATCACCGGCAGCACCGCCGCCGATGGCAGCGCAACGGCCGACAAAATTGAATTTATCCCGGCCCTGGTCGGTGCTATCGAGCAAATCAATGCAAGTAGCAATAGCGTGATGTTGCTCGGCCAACAGGTGTATATCACCAACAACACCATTTTTGATTCGGCCATTAGCCCAAAAAATATTACCGGCCTGGCGGTAGGAAATAAAATTCTCGTCAGCGGTTCACTGACCATTGACGGCAATGTGAGCGCCACCCGCATTGATGTGATTAGCGCAAACCAAATCCAGCTTTCGGGTTTTATCCGTGAA
>JAJQJO010000085.1 GCA_021323495.1 Cellvibrio sp.
CCAACATGATGGTATTGGCCCGGGTTATTTTGATGGAGTCAGCCAGCGGGTAAATACCGGGGGTGAGCAGCAGGTTCTTACCTTGGTTCAGTGCGGCATTAATGGTTGTGGCGGTATCGACACCAGCCCGGGCGATGTAGAACTGGCTGATTGGCAAGGAAGTCCCGGCCGATTGGCCATTCGCCCATGACAAGCCTTTGCTGTTGGTGCGCAGCGAAGGTACAAAGATCTCGTAGTTGCTGCCGTTCAGGTAGAGGAATGGCTTCTCGCGGATCACCGGGGTGCTATCGATAAAGGTGTTGGCCGAGGTTGGCCAGGTGCCGCCCGGTAAGTTGTTGGCGATCCCCATAAACACCATATTCCACAGATTGCCCGACCAACTGCCCCATTGGCTGTTGCGCGACATCCACTGCTGTTGCGAGCCACTGCCGATGTCGTAATCCACTTTGGAATCGGCCAGCCAGCCGCCGCTCGCCCAGCCGCCATAGAAATGCAACGAAAGGTTGTTGTTGCGCACGTGCATACGGCGCATAGGCGCCGCCTGGGATACCGCCCACATCATGCCGCCGCCGGGTGGGCTTACCGAAAAGTTTTCGATGCCGCGCCAGAAGTTTTGGGTCGAATTATTATTGGGCAATACGGGATCTGAATGCACCTGGCCGACGATATGCACATCATCCGGCAGCGCACCCAGGCCGACCACATGGGTGAAGAAACCGACCGGGACATCGAGGTTGTAGGTACCGGGCTTGAACATAATCGCATCGCGCGGGGTGCCGAATTGGTTGTCGCGCTCGCGGGCGTAGATCTGGTTGATCTTGTCCTGCATTTGCGCTTGCGGCATGGAAGGATCAAACACCGTCACGTTAGCGCCGAAGTTGATTGCATTGCTATCGCCCTCGGTGGAAACCGGGAAGGCGGTACTCGCCGGAGAAGCGCCAACGCGGTTGATCGCCACTACCGTAAACGAGTAAGCCGTGTCGGGTGTCAGGCCAGAAATCACCGCATTAGTGGCTGTGGGTGACGCCACCAGGGTGCCGTTTTGGTAGACCCGGTAGCCGGTGGCATTGCACGGCGGCACCGAAGTAAACGGCGCGGTCCAGGACAACACCAAACCAGTGGTGGTCACACCGCTCGCATTCAAGCCAGTGGGGGCATTGGGCAGGCTTCCGCATTGATCCGTGGATGATACTGACGAGGATGACCGCGATGAAGAACGTGAAGAGGGCGCTATCGAAGATGAGGTCGCCGGCACGGATGATGAAGTAGTTGCAATAGATGAATACTTGCTCGACGGTGCTACCGAGCTTGATGGTGCAACAGAAGAAGGCGTCGAAGACGAACCTGTCCCACCGCTGCGGCTACCGTAGATTTCAAACTCCCACAGCGAATAACCATAACCGGTACCACGTGCAATGCCATTCATGCGCACATAGCGACCACTGCCGGACAGGCTGAGATCGTCAATTCCGCCGTCGCTATTAGTGGTGGAATAAATTGTTGTCCAGTTAGCGGCGTCATCCGACACCTGGATCTGGTACGACTTGCCATAGGCCGCTTCCCAGTTGAGCACGACCTTGCTGATATTCGCCTTGGTAGCCAGATCAACATAGATCCATTCTGCATCGCTAAAGTTGCTGCCCCAGCGGGTGTTGAGGTTGGCATCTGCGACGTTGGCCGGCAGCAAGCCGACTTCAGACGAAGACGCCACGACCGGCATGGATTTCGAGAGCAAGCTCGTCTGGGTACTGAACGCACCATACACCTGTAATTCCCACAGCGAATAGCCGTAGCCATTTGCGCGAGCAGTGCCGTACATGCGCACATAACGGCCGCTGCCGGACAAGTTAATATCGTCGACTCCGCCATCGCTATTGGCAGTGGAATAAATGGTCGTCCAACTGGTGCCGTTGCTGGATACCTGGATCTGGTAGGCCTTGCCATAAGCCGCCTCCCAATTCAGTAGCACGCGGTTGATAGTTGCTGTTGCACCCAAGTCCACCAGAATCCATTGCGGGTCGCTGAAGTTGCTGCCCCAGCGCGTGCCGGTATTGCCATCGACGGCCGCTGTGGGCGCTAATCCACCTTCCTGTGACGAAGCCGCCACCGCTTTATTATGGGACAACAGGTTCTGCGCGAACGCTGCAGGTGCTATCAGGGTAAAAGCCACCAGCGATACATAAGCGAGTAGCCGCAACAAAAGTCGCTCTAACATTTTGAATACTCCTGTGATTATTTTTATGTAAAGGAAATTTTTTACATGGGATAGATTCAGGCGATATCACCTGGATCACATTGGTCATCGCCAATAGCAGTGCAAACGCGCTCGCTGAAATGTGCAAGACACTTGGCCGATGAGGTCGCGTTATTTTATTGATCGGAAGACTGCCGTCGTCCTGACAGCGCCATCGAACACAATTCGGGACGTTCGGCTAATTAACAACAACACTACGCGCTAAAAATCATTGCCAATCAATTGTTTAAGCTGTGTTATCAGGATGGAATACCCGGGGATAAAAAACTTTTCGATTTTCACAGTGAATATTGCGCGCCAAAGGTTCGCATACGCCGCCGTAAAACTATTTTGTGCAAACCTCCGGCCGTTACCCTGGACAAAAGTGGGAAGTTGTTTTTCTGAACTGGTGCACAAAATTTATCTACCGGAAATGGGTGTGAAAGAAACACAAAGCAAAACGGAGCGTTTATGATGCGCAGCTCAACCGACTCCCTAATGACCTATTCGTTCACGGAAGACCACCACAATGACCACGGAAACTATCATGGATACACCAGCAGCACTGTTACACAACACGTTTAAACTAACCTCCTTTCGTCCCGGCCAGGAGGCGGTGATCGGCGCGCTTTTGCATGGCCATTCGGCGCTCGCCGTTTTCCCCACTGGCGGTGGAAAAAGTCTCTGCTATCAGTTGCCCGCGTTGCTATTCGATGGCTTGACCCTGGTAGTGTCGCCGCTGATTGCCCTGATGAAAGATCAGGTTGATGCGCTACAAACATTGGGAATCAAGGCCGCGCGGTTGGATTCATCGCTCGGCAAAGACGAGGCACAAACGATTTATACATCGCTGCAGGACGGCAGTTTAAAATTGTTGTATGTCTCGCCCGAGCGCCTGAAGAATGAACGTTTTGTGCAGCGGCTTGGTCATTTAAATATCAGCTTGCTGGCCATTGATGAAGCTCACTGTATTTCCGAGTGGGGTCACAATTTCCGCCCCGATTATTTGCTACTCGCCGACCTTACGAAAAAATTGCGTGTCGCGCGCATACTCGCATTAACTGCGACCGCGACCCCCAGTGTTGCCGCCGACATTTGCAAACAGTTTGCGATACAACCAGAGCATCATATCCAAACGAGTTTCGCACGCCCCAATTTGCAATTGCGCGTAACCCCCTGCACTGCAGAAACGCGTATCGAATTATTATTGGCGCGCCTGCATAAACACCCGGTTGATGCAGCGACCATTATATATGTCACCTTGCAAAAAACCGCAGAGGAAGTTGCTGCAGCAATTAATGCAGCGGGTTTGAATGCAGCGCACTATCACGCCGGTTTAAAAGACGACGAGCGCGAGCAAGTGCAAAACCGGTTTATGAACGGTGAGGTTCCTATTGTCGTTGCAACTATCGCGTTCGGCATGGGCATCGATAAAAGCAATATTCGCGCGGTCTACCATTTTAATTTGCCTAAATCGATTGAAAACTACGTGCAGGAAATCGGGCGCGCTGGCCGCGATGGCAATCCATCGTTGTGTGAAATGCTTGCGGTGGGCGACGACATTCGCGTACTGGAAAATTTCACTTACGGCGATACTCCCGCTGTTGAAAGCCTGCGCGCGTTAATCGAACATTTGCTTGCGTTTGATGATGTATTTGATATTTCCATTTACGAATTATCCAGCCAGTTTGATCTGCGCCCGCTGGTGTTAAATACCGCGCTAACATATCTGGAGTTGCAAGGCGTTATCAGCGCCCAGAGCCCGTTTTACACAGAATACAAAGTCAGTTTTATCCAGGATCAACAATTCATTTTTTCCCAATTTGATGCAGATCGTGCAGCGTTTTTACAGCAATTATTTTCCGCCGGGCGTATGGGCCGGAAATGGCTCTCGCTCGATATGCTCGCCATTCCGTTGCAATTAAATGAACCCAAAGAGCGTATCACCAAAGCGCTGGACTATATTGCCGAAAAAGGTTGGATCGAGTTGATCGTCGCCAACTTGCGTCAGGGATACAAAAATACTAAATCCATTAGTACGCCTGAAAAATTAACTGCGTTGTGTGACCATTTAAATAAATTGTTTATGGCGCGCGAAGCGCGCGATATCAAACGTATCTACAGCGTACTTGCGTTTGCTAATAACCCCGCCTGTTTAAGCCAGCAGTTGATGCAATATTTTGGTGAGGTGAGTGCGCAACCCTGCGGGATTTGTAATCATTGCCGCGGCAACCAACCTGTTCAAGTTAGCTTGCCCGCTGAGGTGTCGTTGACATCTGCACAGCTAGCATTGATAGCCGATTTAAAAAACGAAGCCTACGCGGTTTTACAGCAACCGCGGCAACTGGCCCGATTTTTATGTGGATTGCCCAGCCCGGCAACTAGCCGCTCGGTATTGAAATCTCATCGGTGGTTTGGTGCGTTGGCAGAGGTATCGTTTGCAGTAGTGCTGGCTGGGCTGCAATCTATGCAATATCGTAATGAGGGATAAAACAATCAGGCATGAAAAAAGGCTTTGCAGTACCTGCAAAGCCTTTTGGGTAAATGCTACCAAACGGGAGTTAAGCTTTTTTGCGACGAGCAGCCATTAAGCCCGCAAAGCCCACCAGCATTAACAACAGGCCAGACGTTTCTGGTACTGGAGTAGTTTGGGTGTTGGTAAAAGAAAAGCTTAGGTCGTTGTAACCGTATTCGCCTTCCGGGGCGCCCCACAGGTCTTCAAAACTCACTAAAGTAACGCCTGGTTGCCAGTTTTCTTGTACACGTGCGTGGATCAGGCCATCCGCATTGCGAGTGGCTGGGCCGGTATACCAGCTGTAACCTGTGTCATGCACATATAATTGGAATATTAATTCGGTACCAGCGGCAAAATTACCCAGGTCCATGGTTTCCCCGATGGCGGTCGCATGGTTGTTGAAAATGAATGTCAGATTTAACAACAGGTCATTACTGTAGTTTGCTGAGTTGCCTTCGTATTTGGCGACAACATTACCGCCGGAAGCGATAACAGACAAACCTTCAGTGCCGGTAGCGGCGATAGGGTGAGCGAAAACGGTAGCGCTGAATACAGAAGCAGCGATGAACGAGGTGATTTTAGCCAGTAATTTCATAATTCTTATTCCATAGTTTTATTGCGGTGAAATTTAGAAACCGGGGTTTCTATAAAAAAGTTTACATAGCACCAATAGCAATATTAAGGCCAAGGTTTTGGAACGCAGGATTGGCGCGCTAATCGTCAAACTGAAAATATGCACTATTCTTCACTTTTGTAAAAAAGCCCGACGATTTAAGCGTCCAAAAAGAGGCTTGCGATTCTGGCCAGCTGACAGGTCAGGCTTGGAGCCTGAGTGTAAATAACTGTTTGCAGTATCGCGCCCTTGGGCGACATGGAATAAAGTCGTGCGCCTGCAATAATAAATCTTATATTTGTCACCTTTGCGCCCTGCTTTTAAGGGTCGCGGGGGTAAAAAATTAAAACGATGCGGACTTGATCCGCCTTGCTACCGCCCGGAGAACTACGATGAAAACCCTCAAAGGTCCCGCTATCTTTTTGGCTCAATTTTTAGGTGATACAGCCCCTTTCAACAGCCTTGATGCCATTGCCGGTTGGGTGGCAAGTTTGGGTTTTAAAGGTGTGCAGATTCCGACCTGGGACAAACGTGTATTCGATCTGGAGCAGGCGGCAAAAAGCCCTGAATACTGCGCACAATTCCAGGCGACCCTGGCCAAACATGGTTTGGTGGCGACGGAATTATCGACCCATTTGCAAGGCCAGCTGGTCGCTGTGCATCCCGCTTACGACGATATGTTTGACGGCTTCGCCCCTGAGTCAATGCGCGGCAATCCCAAAGCGCGTCAGGCATGGGCGGTTGAACAATTAATGCTGGCGGCGCAGGCGAGTAAAAATCTCGGGTTGAGCGCGCACGCGACTTTTTCCGGCGCTTTGCTTTGGCCGTATTTGTATCCTTGGCCACAGCGCCCCGCCGGGTTGGTGGAAAAAGGTTTTGAAGAACTGGCGAATCGCTGGCTGCCAATTCTGGATGCGTTTGATAAAGCCGGCGTTGATGTCTGCTACGAAATCCATCCCGGTGAAGACTTGCATGACGGCGCGACGTTTGAACGCTTTTTGGCCGCGGTAAATAATCATCCGCGTGCAAATATTTTGTTCGATCCTTCGCATTTTGTTTTACAGCAGCTCGATTATTTAGCGTTTATCGACCGCTACCATGCGCGCATCAAAATGTTCCATGTGAAAGATGCAGAATTTAATCCGAGTGCGCAGCAAGGTGTTTACGGTGGTTACGAAAGTTGGGTGGACCGCGCGGGTCGCTTCCGTTCACTCGGTGACGGCCAAGTGGATTTCAAACAAATTTTTTCCAAATTCGCTGCGTACAATTATGAAGGTTGGGCAGTGTTGGAATGGGAATGCTGCCTGAAGCATCCGGAAGTGGGTGCGGAAGAAGGCGCGAAATTTATTCAACAACATATTATTAAAGTGACTGAGCGCGCGTTTGATGATTTTGCCAAAAGCGGAATTGATGAAGCGAAAAATCGTCGAATCCTCGGCTTATAAAAAGTACCGCTGTATTCTCGGTCTGTAAAAAATCAGGAAAACATTATGACAACTCCAAGAATTCGTTATGCCATGGTCGGTGGTGGACGCGGCGCATTTATTGGTGCGGTGCATCGCATCGCCGCGCGTATGGATGATCGTTTTGAATTGGTTGCCGGTGCGCTCTCCGCCAACCCGGAAAACGCAAAATTATCGGCAGCCGATTTACACATCGCTGCCGACCGCGCTTACACCTCTTATGAAGAAATGCTGCGCGTAGAAAAAACGCGTGCCGATGGAATCCAGGCGGTGGTAATTGTTACCCCCAACCACATGCACTTCCCCGTCGCCAAGGCCTGTTTGGAAGCGGGCGTAGATGTGATTTGTGACAAGCCGGTGACGCGCACGCTGGAAGAGGCGCTGGAGCTGGAGCAGATTGTTAAAAAAAGCGGCTGTTTTTTTGCGCTCACGCATAACTACAGCGCCTATCCATTAGTGCGCTACGCGCGTGAGTTGGTTGAGCAAGGCAAGCTTGGAAAAGTGCGCGTGGTGCAAGTGGAATATCCGCAGGAATGGTTAACCGAAGCGGCGGCCGGCGATAACAAACAGGCATCCTGGCGCACTGATCCGGCGCGCTCGGGTCTCGCCGGTTGTCTGGGTGATATTGGCACTCACGCGTTCCAGCTTGCACGTTTTATTACGCAACAAAAACTCAGTGCGGTGAGTGCGGATCTGACCAGTTTTGTCGATGGCCGTTTGGTCGATGACAATGTGCATGCGCTCTTGCGTTTTGATGGCGGTGCCAAGGGAATGTTGTGGTCAAGCCAGGTTGCACCCGGTTGTGAAAATGGTTTGCGCATCCGTATTTATGGTGAGAAAGCGGGTATTGAATGGGCGCAGGAAAATCCAAATGAATTGTGGTTTGGCGAATTAAATAAACCGCGCCAGCGCATCACTCGCCGCGGTGACATTGGCAGTGATATTGCGGCGCGTGGGATGCGTACACCCGGTGGACATCCCGAAGGTTATCTCGAAGGTTTCGCCAATTTATATAAAGACATCGCCGATATTTTGATTGCGCGCCAACAAGGTGAATCGCATTTTTTGCAAAACTGGGTGCCGAATATCGACACCGGTGTAGAAGGTATGCGCTTTATCCAGGCCGTGCTAACCTCAAGTCAGCGCGATGGTGTCTGGACGCCGCTGGTTTAATATTTTTTACTTGCACGCAATGACTAATAACAAAAGCCACGAATAACAAAAGGTATAACCATTATGACCACTTCCCCTGCGACAATTAATCCACAACGGTTGTTTACCGCCTGTTGTGTTGCACTGATTGTGACGGCAATGACCTTCGCAATTCGCGCCGGTATCCTCACCCAACTCAGCGCGGACTTTAATTTCAATAACGCCCAATTGGGTTGGATCAATGGCATGGCGTTTCTCGGCTTTCCGGTCGCGATGATGTTTGGTGGTTTGATTTACAATCACGTAGGTGCACGCACCCTGATGTATCTCGCCTTTGCTTGTCATCTGCTTGGCTTGATCCTGACCATTTCGGCCACCGGTTTTTGGTCGCTGTTGTTATCCAGTTTTTTTATCGGTTTTGCTAACGGGTCAGTTGAAGCTGCCTGTAATCCATTAATCGCCGATATTTATCACACCCGTAAAACTGCCATGCTCAATAAATTCCATGTGTGGTTTCCCGGCGGTATTGTGATAGGTGCTTTGGTCTCCAGCTTAATGACCAAGTTGGGCTTGGCCTGGCAGTGGCAAATCGCCATTATGCTGGTGCCTACCGCTATTTATGGCGCGATGATTTTCGGCCAACCTTTCCCGACTATGGCGAATTCCGAGACTTCGACCAAAACCAATATCAAAGCGCTGTTCTCGCCGCTGTTTATTTTTATGTTTTTCTGCATGACGGTCACCGCCGCCTCCGAATTTGGCACCCAGCAGTGGGTTGACCGCATTTTTGGCGCTTCGGGTGCGCATCCAATGTTGGTATTGGCATTGGTGACCGGTTTGATGGCGCTGGGTCGGTTTTTTGCCGGGCCAATTGTTGAGGCGCTCAACCCTGTGGGTGTCCTGTTAATGTCGGCCATCGTAACTACCATTGGTATCTTCCTTTTGAGCATCGCGTCGGGAGGATTGATTTATATCGCTGCGATGGTATTTGCGCTGGGTGTGACCTATTTCTGGCCGACCATGATCGGGTTTATCAGTGAATACCAGCCCAAAACCGGAGCTTTGGGCATGTCGCTGCTAGGCGGTGCGGGTATGTTCTCAATGAGTATGTGGAATCCAGTGATTGGCGGGTGGCTGGATGATGCCAAAGCCGAAGCCATTGCGAGCGGAGTCCCGGCAGAGGCAGTTGAGCTGACCGCAGGTCAGGCGACCCTGCAGAACCTCGCACTTTTCCCTGCATTCCTGATCATTGCGTTTACGGTATTGTTTGTCCTGCGCAAACGTTTTACGCACGGTAAATAGGTTCGGCAGCAAAAAAGGCTTATTCCAAAAAAAGCGCCAAGGGGCGCTTTTTTTGCAGGTGTCATTTGATGCCAATCACAAAAATGCTGTAATGTTGTGTAATACCTTGACGTATTCGGCGACAAATAAAGGATATAAGTCACATTTACAGTTCTGTATGTTGGGTTTTTTAAAAAGCCAAGTGTATAAATAACTGGCGTGACCATGAAATGAGTGAGTGGTTTAGCTAGCTCAGAAGGATTTGAGCTATCACGCGTTAAGATATTATCCTTCCCCCTTGTTTCCCCCCCCCCAATTATTCATGTCACCAACCATTAGTGTGGCTGGTGCACTTTTGTTTTGCCGGTTGGTTTTCAGCTATCGGCAAACAGGTATTTGGCGTGATATCGCAAATGGTCCTCAATAAAGCTGGCGATAAAAAAGTAACTGTGGTCAT
This sequence comes from Cellvibrio sp., assembly GCA_021323495.1. Taxonomy (GTDB): domain Bacteria; phylum Pseudomonadota; class Gammaproteobacteria; order Pseudomonadales; family Cellvibrionaceae; genus Cellvibrio. The sequence goes on from JAJQJO010000085.1 coordinate 9,715, forward strand.
AGCCTGGATGGCTACGGTAGATCAGTGGATGTCCCACTTCATTGCATATTGACTGCAATTGCTCGGGTTTGAGCTGATCGTTTTTGAAGTTGTCCGCCTCACCTTGATCGATAAATAGTTCCTGCTGCGATTGTCGACTGGCGACTAGCTTGCAAGCATCGTACTGCGCCCAGAGGTTGCGATCAGTGCCCAAATATCCGGTAAATGCTTTCTCGCCCCAAGGGCAATTGCCCGGATTGGTGATCGGGGAGAACGCCGAGACCGACGTATAACGATCCGGTTGGCGCAGTGCCAATACCAATGCTCCGTGCCCGCCCATGGAGTGGCCGCTTATGGCTTCGCGTCCATTAAGCGGTAAGTTGGCCTGCACCAGGTCGGGAAGTTCCCGGGTCAGATAATCAAACATGCGATAGTGGTTTTTCCAGGGATCCCGGGTGGCATTCAGATAGAAGCCAGCGCCTGAGCCAAAATCGTAGCTGTCGTGTTCGCCCGGTAAATCCAGTCCGCGGGGGCTGGTATCCGGGCAGATAATGGCAATTCCCAACTCGGCTGCAATACGTTGCGCGCCCGCTTTCTGCATAAAATTTTCATCGGTACAGGTCAACCCTGATAGCCACCAAAGCGCCGGCACTTTTTGGATTTCCGCCTGCGGTGGCAGGTAAACGGCAAAGATCATTTCGCAGTTGAGGCAGTTGGAGTAGTGCTTGTAGCGCTTGTGCCATCCGTCAAACGATTTGTTGGCGGCGATTTCGGTCAGGCTATTGGTCATAGTTTTCCCGCTTGGGTCGATTTACGGATGGTTGATTAATGGTTGGTTAATAATGCAACACGGTGCGGATGCTCTTGCCTTGGTGCAGCAAATCAAACGCCTCGTTGATCTTGGCAAAGGGCATATCGTGAGTGATAAATTCATCAATTTTGATCTCGCCTTTCATGTAACGCTCCACATAACCGGGCAACTGGCTGCGGCCTTTTACGCCGCCAAAGGCTGAGCCTTTCCATACCCGGCCGGTCACTAATTGGAACGGGCGGGTAGAAATTTCCTGGCCTGCACCAGCGACACCGATGATGATCGATTCACCCCAACCCTTGTGGCAACACTCCAGCGCCGAGCGCATCACATGTACATTGCCAATACATTCAAATGAATAGTCCACCCCGCCATCGGTCATATCCACAATTACTTGCTGGATGGGGGCGCTGTGATCTTTGGGATTCACAAAATCGGTAGCGCCAAACTGACGGGCAAGTTCAAATTTATCCGCGTTTATATCGATCGCAATGATGCGTCCCGCGTTCATCATTTGCGCACCCTGGATTACCGCGAGGCCGATAGCGCCCAAACCAAATACCGCAACTGTGGAACCAGGTGTGACTTTTGCGGTATTGACAACTGCACCTATGCCGGTGGTTACGCCACAGCCGAGCAGGCAGATTTTATCCAACGGTGCTTCTTTGGATACTTTGGCGAGGGA